>JAGWRJ010000544.1 GCA_028869725.1 Alphaproteobacteria bacterium
AACCACCAGGGACGGCTGCGGCCGCTCAAGCATACGGTCAGCGTCAAGCCGGCAGAAAAGCTGCACTATTACGTCAATGCGACCGAACCGGGTCGCTGGGCCTATCACTGCCATCTTCTCTACCATATGGAAGCGGGCATGTTCACATCGGCGATCGTGGCATGAAGATCTTCGCTCCCTTGCGCGGGCTTGCGCTCTTTGGGCTACTTCTGGCAATGCCAGCCACGGCCTTTGCACAGGGGCCAAGCGAGCCTGGCTGGCCACAGCCGATGAACAATGATCCCATTCTGGGCTATGCCATCCTTCACCAGAACGAACTGCGTATAGGAAGTGGCCTTACCGCCTATCGCTGGGACGGCGAAGGATGGTACGGGGGCAATATCAACCGCGCCTGGTTCAGCAGCGAAGGAAGCGTTGACACCCGGACTGGCGCGCTCAGCGACAGCGAGGTTGAGGCGCTCTATGCGCGCGCGATCTCGCGCTACTTCAATCTGCAGACCGGCATGCGGTATGATTTTGGCAATGAACCGGGCGAGGCATGGGGTGTTTTCGGCGTCGAGGGCCTCGCACCTCTGTTCTTTGATCTGGGGGCGCACGCCTATATCGGCGCCGACGGTCGCCTCGCTGCCCGGATCGACGCACGCTATGATCTGTTCATCACTCAACGCCTGGTGCTACAGCCTCAGCTCGAAGCGAATTTCTACAGCAAACCGGACCCAAGGCGGGGAATTGGCTCAGGGCTCTCGGACATCGATACCGGCCTGCGTCTTCGCTATGAAGTCAGCCGGCAGTTCGCGCCCTATATCGGCGTCGTCTATGCCGGCAAGTTTGGAGATACCGCCAATCTTGCCCGCGCCGCCCATCAAAAGCCGGACCGCCTGCTGTTCACCGTGGGCGTGCGTCTGTGGCTTTGATCAGACTTGAGGGGGCGGGCGACGCCATGAAGGTCTTCGCCATAGTGCCGCCTTTTGCGACGCGGATAAGACAGCATCAGCAGAAGCCGGGACTAATCAGTCCACAGTCCACTGTAATCACGATGGAATAGTCGCCGGCGAGGCCGGTTCGCTCTCAAATTCAGTCATAGTGCCAGCCGCAAAAGGAAGGCCCACCCGGGCTTTCGCGCGCGTGTAACCGGTCACCACGTCTACAGAGAAGCCCTGTTGCCGGCCGCGCTTCTTGGCGAATTGCACGATGCGCGCATCATAGGTCACAAGAGGACAACCAAGCACGATTGCTGTGGCGATCAGGAGACGGTCAGCGGGATCGCGGTGCTCAAAGTGATGAAGCGCACAACTGCGCGCCGCAGCACTGTGTGCTAGCGGAACCGCAGCGACGCCCCGCCGGTCGAGGAACCGCTCAATCCGGGCATCTACCGGCAGATCAAGCTCTATTCGTGCCAGATCAACACGTAGGGCGATTTCCCAGACCGTGACAGAATTGAGGAAAATGGTTCAGCCGTTCTGCCAGCAATCGTCGATCAAGGTTCGCGTCGAGAGGCGTAAGCTGTCGTTGCCGCTGTCAAGCCATAACGCGATGTTGGTGTCCAGGAGCAGCGCATCCGTCATCGCTCGACATCGCGGCCGGTTTGCGCGTCAGGCACGATGTCCCAAACCGGCGCGGTCAGATCCACGTCCTTGGCAATCCGTACCGATCCTCTATGAGCGCCGAACAGAGACTTCGCGCGCGCCTGCTCTTCAAGATGATGCCTTACCGCCAGAGCGAACGAGTCAGGCTTATTGCCGCCTGTCATTTTTTTGCGGCTTCCTCGATCAGCGCGACGATATCAGGGCGATTGATGGTGACGACGCTTGCCATGAGCCGCCTTTTAAGCATTACGTAATTACGTATGTAATGACAAAGCCAAAAGAACAACCCCGGCGCGATTTCAGGGTGTTATACGCATTTCCACAAATTGAGTATAATGCGTGCGCAGCGTGATGTATTTGAGTTATACTCATTTCGTAAAATGAGTATAATATAAGGTACCGCATCTAGCCACATTGGAGGTCACTCTGGCTGCGCCCACCCTGATCGTGCAAACGACCTACGCCGACCTCTTGGAACGATGCACGAACGCGGCATTCCGGGAGGACTTCGCGGGAGACGGCGCCTTTGTTGCGAAAACCATCAGAGGCCGACGCTATTGGTATTTCCAGAGCGGGGCCGGTGCCAAGCGGGTGCAACGCTACGTCGGCCCGGAAACACCCGACCTCCTGCACAGGATTGAGCGACAGAAGGAAATTCGGGACGACGAGCGCGAGCGCCGCTCGCTGGTAACGACCCTCACCCGGTCCTACAACCTGCCCCGCCCGGTACCGGAAATCGGTGACATCATCGCCGCG
Organism: Alphaproteobacteria bacterium; assembly: GCA_028869725.1. Classification (GTDB taxonomy): domain Bacteria; phylum Pseudomonadota; class Alphaproteobacteria; order Micropepsales; family Micropepsaceae; genus Rhizomicrobium. The sequence goes on from JAGWRJ010000544.1 coordinate 2,343, forward strand.
CTTGCGAAGGCTGGAGTCTTCCGCCTTCGCGGCGTCCTCGTCGGCACTGTTGCTTACCAGACCTACTCCGCCATGCTTGGCGTGAGGCTTGCCACCGCCTCCATCCAGACCGGCGACGTCGACATTGCGCAATTCAGGAGCATTTCGGTCGCGGTCGAGGATTCAACGCCTCCAGTGCTCGCCGTATTGAGAGAGGTCGACAAGAGCTTTCGCGCGGTGCCCCACATTGTCGACGGACGGCGGGTCACGAGTTATGCCGCAAAGAGCGGATTGCGGGTGGACTTCCTGACACCCGACCAAGGCGCGAAGACCGGGAGCCCTCAATCGCTGCCAGCCCTGAACACGGATGCGCAGCCGCTACAGTTTCTCGACTTTCTCATCCATGAGCCCGAACATGCCGTGATCCTCCACAAAGCTGGCATTGCGGTCCTGGTCCCCTCGCCGGCGCGCTACGCGGTTCACAAACTGATTGTTTCGCGTAGACGCGCAGCAGGCGTAGCGAAACGAGATAAGGATCTCCAACAGGCCGACGTGCTCTTACAGATCCTCGGTCAAAAAAGGCCGGACGAACTGAGACTTGCTTGGCAGGAAGCCTATGCACGGGGGCCCACCTGGCGCGCGCTGCTCGACCAAGGTCTCGCCTCCGTGGGCGACGTCGGCCGCGATTGGCTACTCAAGATTATTGATCGCCGGCGCTCGACGATTCTAGGTCTCGACCTGACGTTCAATAGTCCGCCGGTTAGCTACGACTTCAGCCGCGATGTGGCGATCTTCCGTGGCACTGCACTCGGCCACATCGTTTCCTGCGCGATCAGCCGCGAAGCGCTGGACGATCATTTCGGGACGGACGGGCTCGACCAAAAGGGCCGCATCGAGACTGTCCTGAAGCACCGGTCGAAAGTCGAAGAGCTGGCACGTGCCAAATATTTGTCATGGCCGGTCGAAGACCCGGGTGCAGTGCTGATCAGGACCAATGAAGTTCCGCAGTTGCTTAAAGAGATAATCCTCGCTCCGACCTCCTCCTCGCGCTGAAAGGCGGAGGTTCCGGTAATGCCGCTGTTTCGCATGCGGCATGTCTTCGACTGGGTCCCGCTTCATCGGGACGCTCCTGCCTTCCTCGGTGCGGCGTCGCTGGAACACCAGACCCTTTCCTGTCGGACCAGAATCGTGGCCTGATCCTGGCACATGAAATCTCCAGCTTGTGGATCAGGAACTCCCTTTGATGCATGCGTCCCAAACCAGCGGCGACATCGACACGGACTATCAGATTTTGGACGCGATCGGTCGGACGGTTGATGACCTGATCGAGCGCTTTGCGCTGTTTAGTCCCGACCTTGTGGGGCTCTGACACGCCGATTTTCAGGGGGCACGGCTCAAAGTTTGCCGACGGCAGCGCAAGTTTTGCAGGGCCGTGGGCGATCTTTCGAGGCCTGCACGGAGCCTTGCGCGGCAATGCTGTGGTCCGGCTGGCGCGGCGCCGCTGATGACTGTCCGCGACGGCGTGCTGTCGCAAGCCGAGAGATATCACTGACCTCGCGATAGCCTGTTCCCAGGTAAAAGGAACCCTTCCGCAACTTTGTAATTCCCGCCCACCTCTCCAGCTTCTATCTTCCTTGCCGGAGCCAGAACGCCTCCCAAGGCGGGCCATTGTCGACGAGAGAATGCAGTCATGCTTTTAAGTCCCCTGGATCAGGAACACTTTCCCGACATCCGCGACGGCGTGCGGCGCTTATGTGCGGATTTTCCCGGCCAGTACTGGCGCGAACTTGATGGGCGACGCGAATATCCCACGGCCTTCGTGAAGGCCCTGACTGAGGCCGGATACCTCTCGGTGCTGATCCCGGAGGAGTATGGCGGCTCAGGCCTTGGCCTCGGCGCGGCCGCAGCCATCCTCGAAACCATCCAGGCCGAAGGCTGCAATGGCGCTGCCTGCCACGCCCAAATGTACACCATGGGCACCATCCTGCGGCA
>JAGWRJ010000545.1 GCA_028869725.1 Alphaproteobacteria bacterium
AATCGCTACAACGAAGGCATGGAGTTTCGCCTTCATGTGGATAATGCAATTCGGTATCGGCACGACAGTGCACATCGTCTACGTACCGACGTCTCCGCAACGATCTTTTTGTCGAACATCTCAGACTACGATGGTGGAGAGCTCGTAATCGAAGATACCTATGGGACCCACACGGTAAAGTTACCTGCCGGCGATATGGTTCTGTATCCCGCGACGAGTCTACACCGGGTGACAGCGGTTACCCGTGGACGGCGGGATGCTGCGTTTCTTTGGGTTCAGAGCATGGTTCAGGATGACAGTGAGCGGACGCTGTTGTTCAACCTGGACCGCGCAATTCAGGATCTTGCGCACGTCACCCCCGCACAAAATAGCGCCATTTTGCAGTTGACTGCCTGCTACCACAATCTCGTGCGAAAATGGGCACAGATGTGACCTCCCTCCGGCTCTGGCGCATGGCCGCACTATCAATGATGTGCGAAGAGCAGCGCAAATCTGCTCTTACTGGCAAAGACGCCATACTCTGGATCCGGGCTGCAGCCGAAAGTGGAGTGTGTGTAGCCCAGCTACTTTTAGGTCGTATGCTGCTCGCTGGCGTCGGTGTGGCCAAAGACGAAACCGCCGCCAAGTTCTGGTTTGAGCGTGCGGCACACGCCGGTGATCCTGACGCGCGCAATATGTTGGCTCGATGCTATGAAAATGGCTGGGGTACACTCCGGGATCCCGTCGAGGCAGCCAGGCATTACGCGATTTCTGCCCAGTTCGGCTGCACCTGGGCGCAATATAATCTCGGCCATCTTTATCTTAATGGCATTGGCGTGCGACGCCACCCGCCCGCCGCCTATCTGCTGTATCTCCAGGCCGCACAACATGGTCATGAGCGCGCAATGAACCTTGTCGGCCGCTGCCACGAACAGGGCTGGGGCTGTGCAATGGATCGCATGCAAGCAAGGCGTTGGTATAAGCAATCTGCCCAAAGTGGCTATTTTCGAGGAGCGTACAACTTTGCAAGCATTCTCGTAGAAGATGGGTGCCTCACTGGGGCCATCTACTGGTTCAGTCGAGCAATCGGAGGCGCCCCGGAGCCTACGCGCACATTTATGCTCAGTTCACTTTCGTGCTCCGACCAACCTCTGATTCAAGCACTGGCAAGCAACCTATCCAAATAACCCGTCTGACCGCCTTACGTATTGCGCCTCATGGGCCAGCAGCGCCCGCTTGAGAGGCAGGCCTCCACCATATCCCGTAAGACTGCCATTAGCGCCGATTACCCGATGACATGGTACAATCAAGCCAATCGGATTTTGACCATTTGCTAAGCCGACAGCGCGAGCTGCAGTGGGGCGCCCCAGTGCTTTTGCAACTGCGCCATAAGATAGTGTAACCCCATAAGGGATTTCCCACAGCGCGTCCCACACACGCATCTGCCAAGGTGTTCCACTCGCCGCCCGGACAACATCAAAGTTGTATCGAACACCATTTTCATACTCTGAAATCTGCTGCTGTATATCATCAAGCGCAGCTTGATCCATGCACGTTCCTGCTGGTGCTACAGATTTGGCACGAAGATCAAAGGAGATCAAACGCCCCTTCGAATCGACCGTAGCCGCGAACCGCCCAAAACGACTCGTGATGGGAGCCCAATAAAGAGTATCACTCATGCGGCCTCCTTCTTGAGACTTGCCCAAAGATGTGCGGTTGCGAGTGCGCGATACGGTGCAAAGACTTGCATCATTTCCTCTACCTGGTCATGATCCGGACGCTCGTTCAATCCTTGCCAGCGCTGCAATGCCGCAGCAAGTGCAGCATCGCCGATCGGGGCCGCATCGGCAAATCCTGTTCGAAGCATCTGATATCCAGCCGTCCATCGACCGACACCACGCAATGCTCTCAAGGACTTCTCTGCGGTAATGGCAGATCCATTCTGCAATGCATCCAGATCCGGTTCCTTGCGTGCCACAGCCCCTGCGGCGAGCGTCAGGTATTCTGCTTTTGACCGAGAGTAACGTCGTGCCGTAAGGGAACGGATATCGATATTTGCCACCCGTTGTGGTGAGGGATGGGCACACATGTCACCGATCTTTTCACCAGCAAGCTCGACGATTTCCCGGCGCAAGGCGGCCGCAAACGGAACATTAATTTGCTGACCTATGATCGCCCAGCAGAGCGCATCAAACCCAGTTGGAACCAAGGACAGCCTCAGGCCACGTCTCATCGCAAACAATGATGCGCAGTCGGAATTCCGAGCCATGCGCGCTTCAATACCACCAACGTCGTTATACAAACCCAGCATCCGCAGTGCGCTATCGTGCACAAAGCACATACTCTGGGCGCAGCGGGGGCGCTGCGGATGCAATCGGCACCACGCCCCGGCGCCTTCAAGTGAAATCTCCAGAACAGCCGCACCTTCGACCAGTTCGAGAGCCTTGAATATGCAATTTTCCTCGACGCGTTCACAACGGCTCTGTGGATCGCGTCCATGATAGGCAAGAACTTCCTGAGCTCTATAAGAGTGGGGCAAGTGTAGAAAAAAGACATTGGAGTTTTTTAATGCCCGCCAGGCTCCCGGAGTCATTCGCGTGTGCGCCACAAACTGGCGATGAAATACCGACTCGCTTTCAAACCCTGCCTCGAGTCCAATATCGATGACGCGATCATTGCGGTCCATAAGACGGTCACATGCTCTTCGTATCCTCTCCCGGCGTAGAAAGGCCGCTGGAGTCATATGGGCATGAGTCCGAAAGAGCTCGCCCAGCTTGGTTGAGCGAACGCCGCAAACGCGTGTGAGTGTTCCGGCATCGGCATAGTCCTGCGGTGATCGCCTTATTCGGGCAATCAGCCCGTTGAAAAGCTGGAGGTCACTGTCTTCTCCGCGATAATAGAGGTCTGGCCTACAGCGTTTGCATGCACGCAGTCCTGCCGCGATTGCTTCGGCTTCCGAACGGAACAGCTTTACATTTTCCGTCTTCGGCTGCCGGGCGGGACAGGATGGCAGGCAATAAATCGATGTCGTCAGTACCCCGATGAGAAACCTGCCGTCGAATTTACCGGCCCGCGCCTCATTACGGTCCCAGCTGAACGGCTTGGGTATCATTGGCGTCCTCGTTTACCTTGTCCTGCGCTCCACATTCCTGTGGAACCTCGCTGAAGACTTGTCTGCATAGCCATCCGTGAGCAGTCCGTCACAGCACGCCATGTTCTGGTCGCAGTGGGCAATTTGGCATCCCTATTCCAGGACCGTCAGGTCATCTTCCCTGGTAGGAGAGTGACCTGGCGACGGGTCTGCTGCCTCCTATTTTGCACGTTCAATGCTTGAACGAAAAAGGGCCGGTGCTGCCACCGGCCCTTTAACGGAAAGTGTCTTTAACGGCGAACTATTCGGCCGCCTCTGACTTGGCCGCCGACGGACCCTCGAGTTGCGGCACCGGCTCGAGCTCGCCACGCTCAGCCTGAATGGCCCGATCGCGTTCCTGTGCGACATGGCGCAACCGCGCCACGGCACCACCAGTGCCCGCCGGAATAAGCCGGCCCACGATGACGTTCTCCTTGAGGCCTTCGAGGGTGTCGACCTTGCCGTTGACTGCCGCGTCTGTGAGCACGCGTGTCGTCTCCTGGAACGAAGCGGCAGAGAAAACCGATCTCGTCTGCAGGCTCGCCTTGGTAATGCCCAAAAGAACGGGACGTCCCACGGCGGGCTTCAGTCCATCACGCTCCGCCCGGCGATTGGCGTCCTCAAGCTCGCTGAGATCAACCTGTTCACCTGCGAGCAACGTCGTCTCACCGCCATCGAGGATCTCCTGCTTCTGCATCATCTGCCGAACGATCACTTCGATATGCTTATCGTTGATCTTCACGCCCTGCAGGCGATAGACGTCCTGGATTTCCTTGACCAGATAAGTCGCCAACTCCTCTATACCCTTGATGCGCAGGATATCGTGCGGGCTAGGATTACCCTCGACGATATAGTCACCCTTTTCCAGGTAGTCGCCTTCGCGCACGGAGACGTGCTTGCCCTTTGGAATTAGGTACTCAACTGGCTCAAGCCGCTCGTCTTTTGGACGAACGATGATACGCCGCTTGTTCTTGTAATCCTTGCCGAACTCGACGAAGCCGTCGACCTCAGCCAGAACCGCACACTCCTTGGGCTTGCGCGCTTCGAACAGTTCGGCGACGCGAGGCAGACCACCGGTAATGTCACGGGTTTTCGCGCCTTCGGTGGGCAGACGGGCGAGAACGTCACCTGCCTTGACCTCAACACCCTCTTCAACCGACAAAATGGCGTCGACTGAGAGAGCATAACGCGCTTCGACATTACCTGGGAGGGTAACAATCTTACCCTTCTTGTCGGTGATCACAACCGCCGGGCGCAGGTCCTGAGATTTAGAACCCGCCCCGCGACTGTCCATCACAACGCGGTTGGTCACACCGGTCTTCTCGTCGGCGACCTCCTTCATCGAAATGCCTGAGACGAGATCCTCAAACTTGGCGATACCGTCGACCTCGGTCAGCACGGGCAGCGCATTCGGATTCCACTCTGCTAGACGATCGCCACGTTTGACGGTTGCGCCTTCATCAACCTTCAGACGCGCACCATAGGTGATGCGATAGGAGGCACGCTCCTGTCCCTTCGGATCAAGAATCACAACCTGCATATTGCGGCCCATCGCGATCAGTTCGCCTTCGGAGTTCTTCACCACGTTGCGATTATTGATCTTGATCGTGCCGTCATAAGAGGCCTCGATCTTTGACTGGCCGGCAAACTGCGCCGCTCCGCCAATGTGGAACGTACGCATGGTAAGCTGTGTACCCGGTTCACCGATGGACTGGGCGGCGATGACACCGACAGCCTCACCAATATTGACCGGAGTACCCCGTGCCAGATCACGCCCGTAGCATTTGCCGCAAACACCTTCCTTGAGCTCACATGACAGCACCGAGCGAACGCGCACCCTTTGGACGTGAGATTCCTCAATACGCTCCGCGATATCTTCTGTCACTTCCCGATCGCGCTTGATGATGATCTCACCGGTATCCGGATTGCGAACATCCTCTGCCGTCGTGCGACCCAGGATGCGCTCTGCCAGCGATGACACAACCTGACCGCCATCAATTTCAGCCTGCACCGAAACACCGTTCTTGGTGCCGCAATCTTCGGCTGTGATGATGCAGTCATTTGCCACGTCAACCAGACGTCGCGTGAGATAACCCGAGTTCGCGGTCTTGAGGGCCGTATCGGCAAGACCCTTGCGTGCGCCGTGTGTCGAGTTGAAGTACTCGAGCACAGTCAACCCTTCCTTGAAGTTGGAAAGGATCGGCGTTTCGATGATTTCACCCGACGGTTTGGCCATAAGACCACGCATGCCCGCAAGCTGCTTCATCTGCTGAGGGCTGCCACGAGCACCGGAATGACTCATCATGTAGATCGAATTCATCTCCATGATGCGTCCGCTATCTGGGTCGATCTTGGGTTCAGAGATTTCCTTCATCATCTCTGCCGCAACCTGATCTGTACACTTTGACCAGGTGTCGACGACAAGGTTGTATTTCTCCTTGTCCGTCGTCAGACCATCCAGATATTGCTGCTCATACTCGCGCACACGATGGCGCGTTTCTTCAATCAGAGTATGCTTTGCTGCTGGAACAACCATGTCGTCCTTGCCGAACGAAATGCCTGCCTTGCAAGCTTCACGGAAGCCCAGTGACATCAAGGCGTCAGCAAACAGCACGGTCTCCTTCTGACCGCAGTGCCGATAGACAACGTCGATGAGGTGGCTGATCTCCTGCTTACGAAGCAGGCGATTAACCAAATCAAATGGTACCATCGGGTGTCGCGGCAGAATTTCGGCAATGATCATTCTGCCTGGAGTTGATTTGACCCGCAGGGTCACCGGCTCGCCACTCTCCGAGACCGTCCGGTAACGGGCCTCAATCTTGGCATGCAAGGTGATGGCGCCACAGAAGAGTGCGTGTTCAATTTCGCCAATGTCATTGAACACCATGCCCTCACCCGGCTCGTTGTCACGTTCCTGGCTGAGGTAATAAAGACCGAGGACGATATCCTGCGTTGGCACGATGATAGGCTTGCCATTAGCAGGGCTCAGGATGTTGTTCGTCGACATCATCAGCACGCGTGCCTCAAGCTGGGCTTCGAGGCTCAACGGCACATGGACCGCCATTTGGTCGCCGTCAAAGTCAGCGTTGAAGGCTGTACATACCAGCGGATGAAGCTGTATCGCCTTGCCTTCGATCAGCACCGGCTCAAACGCCTGGATCCCAAGACGGTGAAGTGTCGGTGCGCGATTGAGGAGGACCGGGTGCTCGCGGATCACCTCTTCAAGGATATCCCAGACCTCGGGCTTTTCCTTCTCGACCAGCTTCTTTGACTGCTTCACCGTCTGCGAGAATCCCTTTGCCTCGAGACGGGAGTAAATGAAGGGCTTGAACAGCTCGAGTGCCATCTTCTTTGGCAGGCCGCATTGGTGCAGCTTGAGTTCAGGGCCCACAACAATCACGGATCGGCCTGAATAATCGACCCGCTTACCAAGCAGGTTCTGCCGGAAGCGTCCCTGTTTGCCCTTCAGCATGTCGGCCAGCGACTTGAGCGGGCGCTTATTGGCCCCAGTAATGACACGCCCACGCCGCCCATTGTCGAACAGAGCGTCAACCGACTCCTGAAGCATGCGCTTTTCGTTGCGAACGATGATGTCCGGGGCTTTGAGCTCCATCAGCCGCTTGAGGCGGTTGTTGCGGTTGATCACGCGACGATAGAGGTCATTGAGATCCGACGTTGCGAAGCGGCCACCATCCAGCGGCACGAGCGGACGCAGCTCCGGCGGGATAACCGGGATAACCGTCAGAATCATCCACTCTGGGCGATTTCCGGAATCAATAAACGCCTCAACAACTTTGAGCCGCTTGACCAGCTTCTTGGGTTTCTCCCCACCATTGCAGGTCGCGATTTCCCGACGAAGTTCGTCACGTAACTTCTCGAGATCAATCGCAGCCAGAAGAGACCGCACGGCCTCGGCTCCGATCATCGCGGTAAAGCTGTCCTCGCCATACTCGTCCTGCGCACGATAGTATTCATCCTCCGTCAGCAGCTGACGCTCTTTAAGCGGCGTCAGCCCTGGCTCGATGACGACATAGTTCTCGAAATAGAGTACACGCTCGAGATCCTTGAGTGTCATATCCAGCATCAGGCCGATGCGGCTGGGCAGCGACTTCAAAAACCAGATATGCGCGACAGGTGAGGCCAGTTCGATGTGCCCCATGCGGTCACGACGTACCTTCTGTACCGTAACTTCGACACCGCACTTCTCGCAGACAATGCCCTTGTACTTCATGCGCTTGTACTTGCCGCACAAGCACTCGTAGTCCTTCACCGGACCAAAGATACGGGCACAGAACAGGCCGTCGCGCTCTGGCTTGAACGTACGATAGTTGATCGTTTCCGGCTTTTTGATTTCGCCATGGCTCCAGCGCAGGATCTGGTCCGGACTGGCAAGCGAAATCTTGATCCGGTCAAAGGTCGGCACTTCCTTGCCGGTGGAGAAGACATTCAAGAGCTCTTGGTTCATTACCGAGCCTTTCTTTCAATGGCAAACATGTCGCGTCGCAAGGCTACTGCCCCATTCATCCGTTCAGCAGCTCTACATTCAGTCCAAGCGACCGCATTTCCTTGACGAGAACGTTGAAGCTTTCAGGAATGCCCGCTTCAAACGTGTCTTCGCCGCGAACGATCGCTTCATAGACCTTGGTGCGCCCGGCCACGTCGTCGGACTTCACTGTCAGGATTTCCTGCAGCGTATACGCGGCACCGTAGGCCTCGAGCGCCCACACTTCCATTTCACCGAAACGCTGGCCGCCGAACTGGGCCTTGCCGCCCAGAGGTTGCTGCGTCACAAGCGAATAGGGACCGATGGAACGTGCGTGGATCTTGTCGTCGACAAGGTGATGTAGTTTCAGCATATAAATGTAACCAACCGTCACCTGCCGACGGAATGCGTCACCTGTGCGTCCGTCGTACAGCGTCACCTGACCACTCTCATTGAGACCGGCCTGGCTGAGCATATCGACGATGTCGCGTTCCTTGGCTCCGTCAAACACCGGCGTCGCGATTGGTACACCCGCCCGCAGGTTCTGACCGAGTTCCATCATTCCATTCTCGTCCAGTTCACGCAGACGTGGATCATCGCCATAGACCTCTTTGAGGGCATGGCGCAGAGGTTCCGCACGCTTTTCACGTTTGACGCGATCAACGACATCGCCGATCTGCCGCCCAAGACCTGCACAAGCCCATCCAAGATGGGTTTCAAGAATCTGACCAACATTCATGCGCGACGGAACACCCAAAGGATTGAGCACAATATCAACCTGAGTGCCGTCCTCCAGATAAGGCATGTCCTCAATCGGCAGGATCCGACTGATCACACCCTTGTTGCCATGCCGTCCGGCCATCTTGTCGCCTGGCTGCAGCTTGCGCTTCACTGCGACAAACACCTTGACCATCTTCATGACGCCTGGTGCAAGCTCATCGCCTCGGCGCAGCTTCTCAACCTTATCGGCAAAGCGCTTGTCGAGACGCTGTTTCGCTTCATCATACTGGCGACGCAGGGCTTCAATCTCGGCCATTGCCTTGTCATTGCGCAGACCGATTTGCCACCACTGATGGCGCGGGATCGCCTCCAGCACGCTTGGCACGATCTTGGTCTCCGCGGCCAGTCCCTTGGGACCGGATGCAGCCGTCTTACCCAACAGAATTTCGGATAGACGTGCGAAGATATTGCGCTCCAGGATCGCAAGCTCATCGTCACGGTCCTCGGCAAGGCGCTCTTCTTCCGCCCGCTCGATGGCCAAGGCGCGCTGATCTTTGTCAACGCCATGACGATTGAAGACCCGAACCTCGACGATCGTTCCAGTCACGCCGGGAGGCACCCGCAGCGATGTATCACGCACATCTGCGGCCTTTTCACCAAAAATGGCGCGTAGGAGCTTTTCCTCCGGCGTCATTGGCGTCTCGCCTTTCGGCGTTACCTTGCCCACGAGAATATCGCCAGCGTTGACCTCTGCGCCGATGTAGACAATGCCGGCCTCATCGAGGTTCTTCAGACTCTCCTCGCCGACATTTGGAATATCGCGCGTGATTTCCTCAGGACCAAGCTTGGTATCACGCGCCATGGTCTCGAATTCCTCGATGTGAATCGAGGTAAAGACGTCATCGCGAACGATACGTTCAGAAATCAGAATAGAGTCTTCAAAATTGTAGCCATTCCACGGCATGAAGGCCACGAGCACATTCTTGCCCAAAGCAAGATCGCCCAACTGCGTCGATGGACCATCTGCAATGATGTCACCCTTCGCCACCTGATCGCCAACTTTCACCAGCGGTCGTTGGTTGATGCAGGTCGACTGGTTAGAGCGCTGAAATTTCTTCAACCGGTAAATGTCGATTCCAGGCTTGGTTGGATCCGCCTCTTCTGTAGCGCGTACCACAATGCGGGTCGCGTCAACCTGATCTACAACACCAGCACGCCGGGCCGCGATTGCCGAGCCCGAGTCCCGCGCCACCACATCTTCCATTCCGGTTCCCACCAAGGGAGCCTCCGGCTGCAGAAGTGGCACCGCCTGACGCTGCATGTTCGATCCCATCAGCGCGCGGTTTGCATCGTCATTCTCGAGGAAGGGAACCAATGCCGCAGCAACGGATACCAACTGCTTGGGCGAAACGTCGATGAACTCCACCTGATCTGGCGTCGTCATGACAAAGTTTCCGCCACGACGGCAGGAGACCAGCTCGTCTACAAGGCGCCCTTTGCTGTCGATGGTCGCATTGGCCTGGGCGATCGTGTACTTCGCCTCCTCCATGGCCGACAGATAGATCACCTCGTCGGTCACCCGCTTATCGACCACTTTGCGGTATGGGCTTTCGATAAACCCATACTTATTCACGCGCGCATAGGTCGCCAGAGAGTTGATCAGACCGATATTCGGTCCTTCTGGTGTTTCGATCGGGCAGATACGGCCATAATGCGTGGGGTGTACGTCGCGGACTTCAAATCCTGCGCGCTCCCGGGTCAGACCGCCCGGACCAAGCGCTGACATGCGCCGCTTATGGGTGACTTCCGACAGCGGATTGGTCTGGTCCATGAACTGCGACAGCTGCGAAGAGCCAAAGAACTCCCGCACCGCAGCCGCCACGGGCTTGGCGTTGATAAGATCATGCGGCATGACGGTATCGATATCGACAGCGCTCATGCGCTCCTTGATCGCCCGCTCCATGCGCAGCAGACCAACGCGGAACTGGTTCTCCATCAGCTCGCCAACGGAACGAACGCGACGGTTACCCAGATTGTCGATGTCGTCGACTTCACCACGACCGTCACGAAGATCCGCGAGAGCCTTGACGATCGCCAGAATATCCTCTTTGCGCAGTACGCGCATCGTATCGGGCGCGTCCAGGCTAAGGCGCATGTTCATCTTAACCCGGCCCACGCTGGATAGGTCATAGCGCTCCGAGTCAAAGAACAGCTGGCTAAACAGGGTTTCAGCAGTATCCAGAGTCGGCGGCTCGCCCGGGCGCATGACGCGATAAATATCAATCAGTGCCTGTTCCCGGCTGTGGTTCTTGTCGACCGCCATCGTATTTCGCACATACGCGCCGATTGTAACGCCATCGACATTGATCACATCGATCTCGTTGAACCCCGAATCCCGCAGGGTATCAAGACCGGCCTGGGTCAGCTCGTCACCGGCTTCGACAAAGATTTCCCCGGTTTCGACATTGACCATGTCGAGCGCCGAGTAGCGTCCGATCAGCTCTTCATCGCCGACCATGACATTCTTAATGCCCTCTTCGCCCCACTTGCGCAGCGTGCGCGCGGTAATCTTGGTACCGGCTTCAGCGATCACTTCACCAGACTTGGGATTGACCCAGTCGGTGGTCGACTTGGCATTGCGCATCCAACTCGGTTCCAGAGGCGTAAGCCAGCCGTCCTTGGTGCGCTTGAAGGCGATCTTGGAATAGAAATAGTCAAGAATGGCTTCCTGATCCATGCCCAGAGCATAGAGCAGCGCCGTCGCCGGCAGCTTGCGGCGACGGTCGATGCGCACATGAATGATGTCTTTGGCATCGAATTCGAAATCGAGCCATGAACCACGGTACGGAATGACGCGGGCGGCAAAGAGCAGCTTCCCGCTCGAGTGGGTTTTGCCCTTGTCATGATCGAAGAAGACGCCCGGGCTGCGGTGCATCTGGCTGACGATCACCCTCTCGGTGCCATTTACGATAAAGGTTCCGTTCTCGGTCATGAACGGAATGTCGCCCATGTAGACATCCTGCTCCTTGATGTCCTTGACCGACTTGGCTCCGGTTTCGGGATCCACATCAAACACGATCAACCGCAGGGTCACTTTCAGCGGCGCGGCGTACGTCATTGACCGCTGCTGGCATTCCTCGACGTCGTATTTGGGCTCCTCGAAATGATAGTCCACATATTCGAGCAGTGAGTGCTCAGAGAAATCCTTGATAGGAAAGACACTGGAAAAGACCGCCTGCAGTCCTTCATCCAGACGCATGCCGTCGGGCTGCTTGTCGACCTGCAGAAACTGATCATAGGAGGTCTTCTGCACCTCGATGAGGTTCGGCATCTGCGCGACCTCGGTGAGGGAGCCGAAATATTTGCGAAGCCGTTTGCGTCCGGTGAATGAAAGCGTCATCCCGCGATCCCTTGCCAAGTTCCAGTGCGTGTTCCGGACCCATGGCACCAGTGTGCCACGATCCGAATTTCGTAATGCGCCCAAAAGAGCGAAAGCCACCGACCCTCCGGAAGCTCTCGCCGCCGGAGGGGGTGGGTGTTCCAAATATGTACGCGCGCGCCGTAATTCAACCGGCGACGCCTCCTTACTTCAGCTCGACCTTCGCGCCAGCGTCTTCGAGCTGCTTCTTGATTTTGGCGGCCTCGTCCTTCGAGACATCGGCCTTGACGTCCTTCGGAGCCCCTTCCACCAGGTCCTTGGCTTCCTTGAGGCCAAGCCCCGTGATAGCACGGACTTCCTTGATTACATTGATCTTTTTGTCTCCAGCGTCCACCAACACGACGGTGAACTCGGTCTTCTCCGCGGCCGCAGGCGCAGCAGCCCCGCCAGCTGCCGGCGCCGCGACGGCAACCGGAGCAGCAGCAGACACGCCCCACTTTTCCTCGAGAAGCTTCGCCAGCTCGGCGGCTTCGAGGACCGTGAGGCCGGACAGGTCTTCAACAAGTTGCTCAATCTTCGACATGATAACGTTCTTTCCTTAACGGGTTCGAATTTGAATGATTTGATCGTAGCCCTATGCGGCGGACTTCTCGGAATAGGCAGCCAGGACGCGGGCCAATTGGCCTGCGGGGGCCTGAAGGACCCCGGCAATCTTGGTCGCAGGCGCCTGGATCAGGCCCACGATCTTGCCTCTCAGTTCGTCGAGCGACGGTAGTTCCGCGAGGGCTTTCACGCCATTCGCGTCCAGTTCCATCTTTCCGACGACACCACCCAGGATAACGAGCTTGTCGTTCTCCTTGGCATACGCCACTGCCACCCGCGAAGGCGCGACCGGATCGCTCGAATACGCGATGCCCGTCGGGCCCTTGAACAGATGCGCAATTGGCTCGGCAGCCGTTCCTTGAAGAGCACGCACGACCAGACGGTTTTTGGCCACCTTGAACGATGCCCCTGCTGCCCGCATGCGGGCACGCAGATCGCTCATCTCGGCGACCGTCAGGCCGGTGTAGTGGGCGACGACCACGGAGCCGGCTTCGCTGAAAACCCCATTAAGGCTCTCGACGACTTCGGCTTTTTTGGCTCTTTCCACCACGCTCTCCTATCATCGGCACCCGGGACGCTCCGGCTGCCGCCCTGTTGCTCTTTCCTTCGCGCGCTCGGTGCGAAGGCCTGCCCCAGGGCTCGAACCCGCCTTTCCGTGGACGCTGCCACGAATGAAACGGTCCTTCACCCTGTCTATTGCGAGCCTTCATTAAGCCGGCGACCCGGCACTCGCAGTCTCGGACAGGATCCGGCGATGCGTCCGCCGGAATTCCACTTACATTACCGGTCCATCGCTGACCGTATTCAGCGCGACGCTGAGGCCCGGCCCCATCGTCGAACTCAGCGATACCCTTTTGACATAGGTTCCCTTGGCACCGCTTGGGCGAGCCTTGATCACCCCATCAACGAAGCTCTTGATGTTCTCCACCAGCGCCTGATCGGCGAAGCTGGCCTTGCCGACACCGGCCTGCACGATGCCAGCTTTCTCGACGCGAAATTCCACCGCGCCACCCTTGGCATCCTTGATGGCGCTGGCGACGTCCATGGTCACCGTTCCCACCTTGGGGTTTGGCATCAGCCCGCGCGGACCCAGCACCTTGCCCAGGCGGCCCACCACACCCATCATGTCTGGCGTGGCAATGCAGCGGTCGAAGTTGATCTCACCCTTCTGCACCTGTTCGGCAAGGTCATCGGCGCCGACAATGTCAGCACCTGCCTTCTTGGCCTCGTCCGCCTTCGGTCCCTTCGCGAACACGGCAACCCGAAGGCTGCGACCCGTCCCGTTCGGCAGCGATACGACGCCGCGCACCATCTGATCAGCGTGGCGTGGATCAACCCCCAGATTAACGGCGATCTCGACCGTTTCATCAAACTTCGCGCTGGACCGCGCCTTGATCATCTTCACCGCCTCGTCCAGCGGATACGATTTGATGGCATCCAGCCCATCAATGGCTTTGCGATAACGCTTGGAGTGCTTCGCCATGACCTACCCCTTTACCTCAATACCCATCGAGCGCGCAGATCCTTCGATCATCAGCATCGCAGCATCGACATCGTTGGCATTAAGGTCCTTCATCTTGGCTTCTGCGATCTGGCGCACCTGGTCACGCGTTACGCTACCCTTGAAATCGCGCCCCGGGGCCTTGGAACCGCCATCCACCTTGGCAGCCTTTTTCAGAAAATAAGACGCAGGCGGCGTCTTCATTTCGAAGGTAAAGGACTTGTCCGAAAAAACGGTGATGGTCACCGGAATCGGCATGCCTTTTTCGTGGTCCTGGGTCTTGGCATTAAACGCCTTGCAGAACTCCATGATATTCAGGCCACGCTGACCCAGCGCCGGCCCAATGGGTGGCGAGGGGTTGGCACTGCCGGCTGGAACCTGCAGCTTCACATATCCAGTAATCTTCTTCGCCATTGTGCTCGACCGCCTCCTTTGCGCGGCTTGCGGTGCAACCGGAGCTGGCAGCTCCTCCCGCTAGGTGACACCTCAGATCTTCTCGACCTGGGTGTATTCAAGTTCGACAGGGGTTGCCCGACCGAAGATCGAAACTGCAACCTTGACCCGTGAACGGGCTTCATCCACTTCCTCGATCACGCCATTGAATGACGTGAACGGCCCGTCAGAAACGCGAACCTGTTCACCGATCTCAAAGCTGATCGATGTCCGAGGCCGCTCCGCACCCTCGCTAACCTGATTGAGGATACGATCGACTTCGCCCTGACGCAGAGGCATTGGCTTGTTGTTCTGCCCCAAAAAACCGGTCACTTTGGGAACGTTTTTGACCAGGTGATAGGCTTCATCGGTCAGTTTGGCGCGCAGCAGCACATAGCCAGGCAAGAACTTGCGTTCGGCGTTGACCTTATGACCACGCCGGACCTCGACCACCTCCTCGGTGGGTACCAGCACGTCTTCGATCAGATCCGTCAAACCCTGGATTTCGGCCTGCCGCTTGATCTCCTCGGCCACCTTCTTCTCAAAATTCGAGTAGGTGTGGACGATGTACCACTTGGCATCGGACCGGGGTAAGGCTGCAGCTTCGCTCATGAGATCTCTCAATCAATCCGGATCGTTAGCCCGCCGCGCCGATCAGAAAGCGCTCGCCCAGTGCGAGCATCCAGTCGACAGCAAAGAAAAAAACCATGGTCATTCCTACCATGACGAAAACCATGATCGTCGTCAGATAGGTTTCACGAAAGGTCGGCCACGTCACTTTTGACGTCTCGCGACGGACTTCGCGAAAAAACTGGATCAGACTGGTACGCTTCACAGGCGCAGGTGGCGTCGTGTCCTCCGCCGCCTTCTTGTCCGCCGGCTTTTTCTTTTTTATGTCCGCCACGTCGGTAATCCGTTCTGTTTTCGCCGTGACGCAGGTCACGCTACCCATTTGGCAGGAGTGGCAGGGATCGAACCCGCGACCTACGGTTTTGGAGACCGCCGCTCTACCAGCTGAGCTACACTCCTAAAGACAAACACACGGGCGCCGGGAGCACCCTGCCCTCCAGCGCCTCGTTTTTGCTAAGGGGCAGCGATTTACCAGCCGCAAGGCACTGGCGCAAGGGCGAAATTGCCGGCCCGACGCCCTGGAGAGGCGTGGCGGCGACACCGGGATGGTGATCGGCTGGTCCCGGCGGGGTTTCGGGCCGAAAGCTCCGAGTTCCAGCTCCCCGTTCCGATCCCTTGCGGGCCTCAGCCGTGTGCCGCTGGCGCCGTCCAACCCGAGGACCGCACCAGGAGGGAGGTAAAGGGCCCATTTCGCTCAGCAGAGGGCCTACCCAGGCACCGTGCCTCCCGGGGGGCTGGTTCACGGTTCCAGGGGGCTTTGCAAAGCGCCAAGTCTCGGGCCCCGCAAAGCTACCGCGAGTTGAGGATGGCCGCTGACGGCGCGGGTGCGCCCCTACCGATCTCTTACGTCCTCAGATTTTTGAGCGGATGGAGCGGGTGAAGGGAATCGAACCCTCGTCATCAGCTTGGAAGGCTGTTGCTCTACCATTGAGCTACACCCGCCGCGTGCGGACGAGCGCCCGCGGTGTCACGGTCCGATACGCCGGCA
>JAGWRJ010000546.1 GCA_028869725.1 Alphaproteobacteria bacterium
AATTTGTCGTTGCTGTGTCTTTCGCTACGAGAGCAGACGTAGAAGTCGGAGGATGATTTTGAGTTTGGGCCGGCAGCGCCAGGGGCGCGTTGGGCAAACCGGAGCGACTCTGTGCGAGAACCTGTCCCGACGCCAGAAAAATAGCAATCATCATTGCCAATAGGGCGTGAAGTCCCGGTTTATTGGAGCGTCGCTGCATCGACGCTGGTCGCCATGCTGATTGTAACGACTTGTGGCAATTCATGAAATAGTCTTTCGCCTTTCTTGAAATAAACAATGGAAGGATCAATATGCATCGCGCCTCGAATGACCCTCGCGCCGCATATCAACGAATCTGCGCGACGCACTACCTGTCGAGCGGCAGGCCCAGAAGAATGTGCAAGACCGCACGGGAACTATCAAGGGAGGCGCGCAGACGCACAGCCTCCTCCCGCTTGGCGAGATAGCCTGTTTCCATTGCGACATACGCTGCGGCATCCAGATTGTTTTGCTCCAGGCTCGCTTTTGCTGCCTCGGCTCTATTTCTAAGTTGAGGGAGTTCTGTATCCAGATTGCGGATCTGCGCTGCAAGAATATGGTCCCCCCGCCAGACCTCATGAGCCTGATTGGTGGCTGTGTCCAATCGCGCCTGATACGTTTGCCGGAGGACAGCGCGCGTCGCCCTCTGGATCGCGATTTGGCCTTGGTTGTGATTGAAGATCGGCAATGTGAGACTGACTTGAGGACCAAAGGAATTGACTCCTTCGACCGGATCGCGTTCCAGGTTGAGGCCTGCGCTCATGGCTGGAAACTGCATGAGAATTGCCTTGCGCACCTGCTCTTCCTGACTCTGGTACCCGGCTCGAAGCGCCAGGAGGTCGGCGCGCCGATGAGGCAGATCGGCGACAGCAGATTGAAACTGACTGGCACTCAATGCCGATGGTGACGGAGAGGGAAGCAATCGCAACGAAACACCGGGCTTCAATCCAAGCAGCGCGTCCAATTGATGGGTTGTCTGGTTGATCGAAATCTCCAGTTGGCGCAAACTACTCTGCGCAGTCGAAAGCTGCTCCAGATCGAGAGAAACGACATTGGCGGTTTGGTCGCCTCGCCGCATGGCTTGCAGATCGGCTTGATAGCGCTGAGCGAGCAGACTCTCCTCTGCCTGCAAAATGGGCTGTAGCTTCTCATTGCTTCGAGCCTGAATGAATAGCTGGCTTGCCTGTTCGGCTACCTGCCATTCCTGCCAAAGAATGTTGAGATGCACCTTTCGCTGCGCGGCGGATGCGGCCGCTTTCGTGGCTCCGCGGGTGATCAGAGCCTGAAGGTCTTCACTGAGACTCAGTACTCCGCCATAGTTGCGGGCAGATTGGGCGAAGCCCGCGCCGAATTGCGGATTGGGCAGCAACCCGGCCTCAAGCATCTGGGCCTTGGCAACACCCGCCTGCAGACGCGCGGCTTTCAGGTCGGGGTCATTGCAGACCGCCATCAAAACAACCGTGGCTTCATCCAGTCCCCGTCTTGGAATCCGATGCGGAGCGAGTCCCGGGAGAAGAAATTGCTTTGCGGGAACCGTGAGTGCGGCCACCTTGGAGAGATCGGGCGCGGTCGGCAGAGGCTGAGGCTGATAGGTTGCGCAACCGGCGAGCGCAACACAAAGCAGAGACGCGGAAGCCTGTGTCCGGCGAGTAAATATCTTCCACTTCATGCGTGGGCCTCCTTTGCCAATTGCTTGCGACGCATGTGCAGATAGAGAGCGGGCAAGAGATTTGTGCTCAGCATGGCGCTCCAGAGAATGCCGCCCAGCACGACTGCTGCAAGCCCTTGTTCCGGGGCTGCGCCCTGGCCCCAACCCAGCGCCGTAGGCAACATACCCAGCACCGCGGTGAGCGTCGTCAGCGCGATGGGCCGGAAACGAACATGCACAGCTTCCTTCACCGCGT
>JAGWRJ010000547.1 GCA_028869725.1 Alphaproteobacteria bacterium
ATGGCACAGCGCCTAAAGAGCAAAAGTCAAATCTGGTGTACGGTGGGTCGGCAGCATGATCAGGCGACAAGCAGTTGCTGAGCCGGTGTGCTGTCGATCACCGGGGTTCCATCCTTGAAGGGGATGCCCTTCAGGAGCTGTTCGATCTTGCCTGCTGCGCGAATGCGACGCCACGATTGTTCAGCAGCCTCGATGAGCTTGAAGGCCATGCCGAGGAATGTTTTTCGCGACAGGCAGTTTCGTGCGCGCGTCGTGCGGTGCCTCACAGTCGCGAAGGTCGATTCGATCGGGTTGGTCGTGCGCAAATGCTGCCAGTGCTCGGCCGGGAAGTCGTAGAAGGCGAGCAGCTCGTCCCGGTCCTTCTTGAGTATCTCAGCGGCCTTCGGGTATTTGGCCTCATAGCCTGCGACGAACTGGTTGAAAGCGACGGTAGCTTCGGCACGCGTAGCCGCATTCCAGATCTCGCCAAGTCCTGCTTTGGCTTTGCCATGTTGCGATTTCGGCAGGGCATTGAGCACATTGCCGATCTTGTGAAACCAGCAGCGCTGGTGCCTGCTCTGCGGGAACACCTCCTCAAGCGCAGCCCACAGGCCCATCGCACCGTCACCGATGGCCATCAGTGGCCCGGCCCGTAATCCTCGTGCCTTCAGATCTAGCAACAGCTCGCACCACGAAGCTTTCGATTCACGATAACCGTCAGTGATCGCTACGCGCTCCTTGGTGCCATCAGGCTTGACGCCGATGATGACCAACAGGCATTGGCCGTCGCTGTCTTCGCTGCGTGCCCCGGTGTGGATGCCATCAGCCCACCAATAGACCCAGCGCGACTGCGACAGGTCGCGTTTCTTCCACTGCTCGAACTCATCAGACCATTGCGCCTTCAATCGCATCACCACGCCCGGCGACAGCCCTTTGGCGTGCTCGCCCAGCAGCACGCTGAGCGCTTCGCCCATGTTGCCGGTGGAGACACCGCGCAGGTACAGCCAGGGTAACGCCGCCGACACCCGAGGCGACTTGCGCACGTACGGCGGCACAATCTCCGAGTTGAACTTGATACCGGAACCCGAGCGGTCGCGCACCTTGGGCACCTGGACTGGCATTGGGCCGATGGCCGTGACGATCTCGCGCTCTGGCAGATAGCCGTTGCGAACGACGGCGCGCCGTCCATCCAGGGTCTTCACATTCGAATAGTGCTCGAGCATCGTCGCCAATTCCGCCTCGATGGCCTGCTGGATGATCTGCCGAGCGCCTTGCTGGATCAGATCGTCCAGGCCCTGCGCCCCTTTGAATTCAGTGTCTGCTGCTTGACTGCGGCTCGATTCCTGCGTACGTTTCGCCATGGTGGTGGGTTCCAGTTGTGGGTTGCCTTCGACAAGCAATATTCTCCATCAACTGCCACCGCCTTCTCTGCCCTCCGCCGACCTCCCTCCGTACACCAGATTCGACGATAACTCGGAAAAGTGGGTTATGCCGTTCTTTCCTTTGGCGGCTTCCTGAGCATGGGGGAAAAGCTGTTCGCGGTGCCATGGAGTGCCTTGACGCTGGACCTTAACAACAAGCGCTTCGTGCTCCATGTTG
>JAGWRJ010000548.1 GCA_028869725.1 Alphaproteobacteria bacterium
CGCCAGACGGTCGCGATGGGCGCAGAGCGCCTTGGCAGCGCCCACCAGCATGGCCACATGCGTATCGTGGCCGCAGGCATGCATCGATCCCGGATGTTTTGAGGTGAACGGCAGGCCAGTGTCCTCTGTAAGCGGCAGGGCATCGGTGTCGCCGCGCAAGAGCACGGTGCGCCCGTTGGCCGGGCCCTTGAGCACGGCGATGAACCCCGAGGTCGACGGTCCTTCCCGGTATTCCAATGGCAGGCCCTGCAGTGCCGCCTTCGCCTTGGCGGTGGTTTTGGGATTGAAAAGCCCTTGCTCAGGCTCCTCATGGATCGCCCGGCGCAGCCGGATCGCCTCGTCCAGCAGGCCTTCGCCCATGTTCACCCAAAGTCCGGTATCCTGACGGTCCATGCCTGAAATCCCCGTTTTTTGCAGCCCCGCATCACGCCCTTAAGGCCGCGAGGAAGTCAACGCCGCGCCCTGGCGCCGCAGTTGCGGGGCAGGACGGTAATTCCGCTTGACGGATTTATGCTCAACTATAGCATATTGGTGGACCTTGGGCCGGCCGCTTGAAGGCCGGATATTTTGGACCATATTTATACTCAATTCGAGTATAAAGCAGGAGGCGGCTATGGACCCTGTCATGAATGGACCCTCACAGTCCCGCGCCTACACCCCGGCGGTGGCGGAGGCGACCCGTGACGCCTATGACCGTCTTGCCCAGATCATTCCGGCGATCGAATGGCCGGTGCATGCGCCCTACATTGCCGCCATCAACGCGCTCAAGAAACAGAAGAACGCTGTCATCCTCGCGCACAATTACATGACGCCCCAGATCTATCATGGCGTTGCCGATTTTGTGGGCGATTCGCTGCAACTTGCCCGCGAAGCTGCCAAGACCGACGCCAAGGTGATCGTTCAGGCCGGCGTACATTTCATGGCCGAAACCGCAAAGATCCTGTCGCCTGACAAGACCGTGCTCATCCCCGACCTGGAGGCCGGCTGTTCGCTGGCCGCCTCTGTCACAGGTGCGGATGTGCGTCTGCTCAAGCAGAAATATCCAGGTCTTCCAGTGGTCACCTATGTCAACACCTCGGCAGAGGTCAAAGCCGAAAGCGATGTCTGCTGCACGTCCTCCAATGCCGTTGCGGTGGTCGAAGACATCGCCCGCGAATGGGGCGTAACGCAGGTCATCATGATCCCGGACGAATATCTGGCTGCCAATGTCGCGCGGCAGACGGCGATCAGGATCATCTCCTGGAAGGGACGCTGCGAGGTCCATGAACGCTTTACCGCCGCTGAACTGCGCGCCTACCGCGCGCAAAACCCTGGCATCGTCATCCTGGCCCATCCCGAATGTCCGCCCGAAGTGATTGATGAAGCCGATTTCGCCGGCTCTACCGCCGCGATGATCGGCTATGTCGGCACCCACCGGCCGGCACGGGTTGTCATGGTCACCGAATGCTCGATGAGTGACAACGTTGCCGCCGAGTATCCTGATGTCGAGTTCGTGCGGCCATGCAATCTTTGCCCGCACATGAAGCGCATCACCCTTGCGGCAATTCTCAATGCACTCGAGCACATGGAACATGAGGTGACGGTCGACAACGCCGTGGCCGTCAAGGCCCGTGCCGCAGTTGAGCGCATGCTCGCTGTGCCCACCCGACCTGCCACGCAGGCGGCAGCCTGAACAGCCATGGCCCAGGCACGCGACAACGTTGTCGATCTTCCCGGGGCCCTGATCCTCGGTGCCGGGATTGCAGGCCTTTTTACTGCGCTCAAGCTGTCGCCCTACCCCGCTTTTGTGCTCGCCAATACGCCCGCCGGACAGGCCGGCTCGAGCGCCTGGGCCCAGGGCGGAATCGCTGCAGCGGTTGGAGACGGCGACAGCTGGCTTGACCACTGTGCCGACACCCTGGCGGCCGGAG
>JAGWRJ010000549.1 GCA_028869725.1 Alphaproteobacteria bacterium
CAACCGGTTTCGCCGGTCCATCAACACGCAGCATAAACTGGGTCATCTGCGGTAGCATGTCGGGGGGATATGACATGAGCGGTAAATTTCAGCATCGCGGCGTGCAGTATTCGATTGAAGCTCTCGGCGAACAACGCTGGCGTTGGGAAATTTCTCCACCCACCTGCGTCCTCGGATTGAGCGAAGAATCCGGCGAGATCGAAGGCGACCAATCCGATGCGGTGCGTGCCGTTCACAAGGCGATCGAACAGCAGGTCGGCCTGAACTAGGAGCGCGGCGGTGGCTGCTTGCCAAGCATTCGCCCTATTTGGCGAACTCGCCAGCGATCGCGGCAAACTGAAGCGCGACAGCAACCAAGACAAATCCGTGCCAGATCGGTTTGTGATAGGGAAGGCGCTCGGCCAGGTGAAAGCCGACGCCTGCGGTGTATACGAGGCCACCCGCCACCAAAAGCCACAGATCGGTGGCAGCCAGGGCCGCCGACAGCGGTTTGGCCACCGCCAGGATCATCCAGCCCATGGCAAGATAGAAGATCACGCTCAGCCGCTCGAAGCGCCGAGGAAAAACCAGTTTCATAATCACGCCTGTCGTGGCGCAAAGCCAGATTGCCGTGAGCAACGCGGCGCCGGCGCCATGACCGAGCCGGTTTGCCGCGAATGGCGTGTAGGTCGCAGCGATCATCAGGAAGATCGCGGCATGATCGATACGGCGGAGGAACTCCTTGGCGGGGCCATGACGCCAGAGTTGATAGGCGGCCGAGGCAAGGATCATGGTCAAGAGGCCCGCGCAATAAATCGCGACGCTCACCATCACCGACAAGCCGGTGACATGGGCCAGAAGCCAGAGGCTTGCATTGATGGCGAAGAGGATACCCACGATATGGACAGCGGCATCCACGCGCATTTCATTGCGGCTATAGAGGCGGCCAAGTGAAGGGATATGGGTCATGGCAGCAGCTCGTCCTGGTGCAACCCACGCCCCACGTCATCTGAGCCAAATCCGTATCAGTGACGAAATAGACTTTCCGTCGGATTGGACTCTACCGCCGCGAGGCTGGGATAGAACCTGAACAGTGTACCGCAATAGGGACACAAAATCTCGTTTTTCGCGTCACACGCTCAGGCCCGTGAGTTTAGCGAGATTCCCAACCCGAGGGCTTTCTGGCGGATGGCACCTTCGCTGCGCTTGAAGCGCTTGGCGATCTTCGGCGCGGGCGTTTTCTGCCGCGCCAGCAGTTTGAATTCGCGCACATCATCTTTGCTCCATGCGCGACGCTTGGTGCGCTTCCGCGACTTGGTCTTAGTGGCCATTGCCGTTCCTTGGTTGAGCCGGAGCCTGTATCACGATTGGTTTGCGATAGTGCGTTACTATATGATGACAGCATTCAGGACAGGCATCGCAAACTCACATGGACCATTGCCGGTCCAATAGTTGATGCAACCGCCGCAGGCTGGCCGCGATTCTGGGACAAACAAAATAGTCGGATCGCTCCCGCTTCTGACCGGAGTTCGCGATGAGGGATTCCAAGGCCTTTGCCAAAGATAGCAATTTGTCTTTATCTGTCGGCGTTACGACGAATATGCGGCTGTCCCGAAACGAATAGCGATCTTCGACGAAATTGCTACCATTGGCCTTCATCCAAGCGATGACCGCATCCCCGGTGGGAAGCGGTCCCTTGATGGTGACCTTGAGCGGTTGCGCCGTTTCGACATCCGCAAACATTTCACAGAACCAGCCATAGGGCGTTCCGTCGGCCCCGAAGCTCGGGCCGCCCCCATCGCGGTCGTCGATAATGAACCGGCTTCCCTTGTCGATATTTTTCAGTCGCCGGTCCGCGAAATGCCCATATTCGTCCAGCAATGCCTGCTTCAACGGGCGTAGATCGTCCACCGTCATGGTTCTGTTTATCCCCGGTTTGACCGGCTTCGGCGCACCGCAGCCCGATGCACCTGCCGAACAGAGATAGCATTTTCTCGATCTAGATGGTGCAGGATGCGTATTGCCGTTTGAGAGGGTACAGCTGACGTGCCCGGCCTGATGCCTTCTATACAAACCCCCAATGGCTCCGCCACAGTTTGCACGCAATCGGTTCAGACGTGGTTCAGGTGCCGAAGCTCAAGCTTTCCGACAGATACGGGATGGTCTCGTGTCTGGAGACAATGGTCTCTCAGTCCAAAGTGGAGCTAGGACGATGAGAAAACTTCTTCTGGGCCTTGGCGCGCTTTGCATGGCCAGTGTGGCCATGCCCGCGCTCGCACAAGGTTGGGGTGGTTACTATGGCTATACTTATGGCCGCGGCTATGGCTACGGCTATGGCGGATATGCCGACACGGTGCGCCAGCATGTTCGGGCCTGCCGCCAGCATGAACGTTTCCATGAGCGCTTGGCCGAGGAACACGCCTCGGAGCATGACGAGGGCTTTGACAGCGGCGACGATCATGCGGATGCCCATGACGCGCTGGACGCGGCACATGACGAGTATCATGACGAGCGCGGCGGCCTGGTCGAAAATTGCGGCTATTGGAATGACCAGTATTACAGGATGCTGGAAGGTTATTCCTATCCGCGTCCCTATGGCCGGTCTTACGGTTGGTCATTCGGTTTCAGCGGCTACTGAAGGCCGCGTCGAGCGCCGCCCCGGTCATTCCTGGCCGTGGCCGGCGAACAATTTACCAGTGAACAGGTGAAAGGAA
>JAGWRJ010000550.1 GCA_028869725.1 Alphaproteobacteria bacterium
ACCATCCAGTTGGCGAGATCACCCTTTTCGCTGACTTCCATTGCCCCCAGGATCGAAAGATCGATGTGCCCGCCGCGGATCATGGCAAAGCTGTCCGCCGAGGAGAAGAACGAAGTCTGCGGTAGTGCGGTCACGGTCTGCTTGCCGGCATTGATGAGATCGGCATCGACCTCGTTTTCGCGGGGAAATGGCCCCATTCCCAGCATGCCGTTCTCGCTCTGCAGCGTCACGTGCATGCCGTCGGGAATGTAATTGGCCACAAGAGTTGGAATCCCGATACCGAGGTTGACATAAAAGCCATCACGCAGTTCCTGGGCCGCGCGCTTGGCCATATCGTCTCTCGTCCAGGGCATGAAAAATCTCCCGATTGACCGAATAGGTCCTCAAGCGCGAGTGGTACGTTTCTCGATACGCTTTTCGTAACTCTGTCCTTCAAAAATCCGCTGCACGAAAATACCCGGCGTATGGATATGGTCCGGGTCAAGCGCGCCCACGGGCACAAGCTGTTCGACTTCCGCTACAGTTACCTTGCCGGCGGTTGCCATCATCGGATTGAAATTACGCGCCGTCTTGCGGTAGACGAGATTTCCTTCGTGATCGCCTTTCCAGGCCTTGACGATCGCAAGATCAGCCCGCAATCCGTGCTCCAGCACATACGTCTCACCGTCGAACTCTTTGAGTTCCTTGCCGTCGGCGATCATCGTGCCCACACCGGTCTTGGTATAAAAGCCGGGAATGCCCGCTCCCCCGGCACGAATGCGTTCCGCCAGAGTTCCCTGCGGATTGAACTCGAGCTCAAGTTCGCCTGACAGATACTGGCGTTCAAAGGTCGCGTTCTCGCCGACATAAGAGCTGATCATCTTCCTGATCTGCCTGGTGGCAAGCAGAAGGCCGAGGCCAAAGTCATCCACCCCGGCATTATTCGAAATGACGGTCAGGTTCCTGACGTTGCTGTCACGCAATGCAGCGATGAGCTTTTCCGGAATACCGCACAATCCGAACCCGCCCGACATGATCGTCATGCCGTCAAACAAAAGGCCCTCTAGCGCCGAATTCGCGTCTTTATAGACTTTCTGCATGACCATATTCCGCCGCGTACGGTGCTGGCTTATCGCAAGACCGAACCTGAGCGCAAGGCCGGATCAGCGCCCGATACGGGCGCGAAATTCGGCAGTACTGTTGGTCCGCGGGAAAGGTTCGGACGGCGTCGCACAACCCAGAAACCTGCACAAAGGTTCCCAGCCTTCGGAGACTTCATAAACCAGAAGCCGCTCTGGTCCGAATGCGTTCGCCACCGTACGGTTGTGCGCTTCATAGACCGCGATGACGTGGTCTTTGTCGAAGCGACCCTGGAATGCTTTATCGAGAAGTACATGTGCCATGCGCTGCTGCGTACCGCGCACACCCTCGGCCGGCCCAGCCTTGAGAACGCTGTCAAAAATGGTCTGGGAGATGCTTGCATACCAGGCCTCGCTGTCTCGCCGGGTAAGGATGAACCTGGCTTCAGGAAACGCCACTGCCAGTTCGCGCCAGAAATGACAGATCGGCCAGTCAACACCCGCACGATAATCGGCCAGAAAGCGTGTCCAGTCCGGAACCTCACCCAGCAACGCCTGCTGCCAGACTTCAGCATGCTGCGGCTTCTGAAAGACTTCGAGCATATGATAGCAGGGCGCATACCCCAGCTGCTCCAATGCGGACCGCAATGAAAGTGTTCCGGTGCGCCCGAAACCCGCGCCAATGATTTCCACCTGAGCCATCCTTCGCAAACCGCTCGCCCACTCTGCCGCAGCCGCGCGGCACGGGCAACTCGCGTGATGTCAGGTTGAGGCGGGAGGTCTGTCTCATTCCAGCCGCACGCATCATGTACCCGCCTGTGATCAGCGCAGTTGGTAGAGCGCATCACCCGTCCGCTCTTGCCCGGCACGACCGCCTAAGCTCGTGCTGCCTCGTCGCGCGGCACCACCTCGCTCAGCCGGTCCACCCGCCGCAGTTGCGGAAAGCCCCACATCCAGACTGCCGCAACCACCAGCGTGCCAATACCCCCCACGACTACGGCCGGGACAGTACCCCACCAGCTGGCGGTCAAGCCGGATTCAAACTCACCGAGTTCGTTAGAGGCGCCGATAAACAGCATGTTAACCGCACTGACACGACCGCGCATGGCGTCGGGTGTCGCCATCTGGATCAAAGACGTACGGATAAAGACACTTACCATGTCCGCCGCTCCAAGCATGAACAGCGCCGCCAGCGAGAGATAGAAGCTGACCGAAAGTCCAAACGTAATGGTTGCCAGACCGAACACGGCAACAGCTACGAACATCGCCTTGCCCGTATGCCGCTCGAGCGGCCAGCGGCCAAAGCCGATCGCCATCAATGCAGCGCCGAGTGCCGGCGCACTGCGCAGGGTTCCAAGCCCGAGAGGACCGACGTGCAATATGTCGCGCGCATACGCCGGAAGCAGTGCAACCGCGCCACCCAGCAAAACGGCAAACAGATCCAGGGAAATCGCACCCAGGACAACCTGACGCGAGCGAACGAAGTGGACACCTTCTGCCACCCGCGCATAGGCACTTGCCTGCTGATTGCCTCCTTGGGCGCGACGACGACCACCAAGAGTTGCCACACCCAGAGCTGCGATCGCAAAGCAGAGGGCGCAGCTGCCATAGGCCTCAACCGGACCCAGGACATAGAGGAAGCCTCCCAGTGCAGGTCCGGCAATCACTGCGGTCTGAAATACTGACGAACTCCACCCAATCGCCTTGGGCAGACGCTCGAATGGCACCAGAAAGGGCAGCAGCGACGAACCGGCGGGACCTGCAAATCCGCGTCCGGCGCCCAGCAGCACAAGAACCATGTAGAAGGGCAAGGTGCTTCTGACATGGAATGCGTTGAGCACCACGAACAGGATTGCGCAGCTGGCGCTCACAGCCAGACTGAGTGCGTAGACGTGGCGCTGATCCTTGCGATCGACAAGATCACCGGCCGGCAGGGTCAAAAGGAACATCGGCACGAACTGGCTGAGACCAACCAGCCCCAGCGCCAAAGGCGTGCGGGCAATGGCATAGATCTGCCAGCCCACTGCAACCGACAGGATCTGCGCTGCCAGAACGGAAAAAAAACGCGCGCTCAGGAAGACGTAAAAATCCCGCGCGCGATATGAGAAGGGGGGCGAACCGCTCCTCGCACCCTCGACGTTTGATTGCACAGATTCGCCCGCCGCCATCAGGATCCGACTTTTTGGCTGCGTGCATGGACGCGCTGGTAAAACGCCAGAGTACCGTTCACATAAGCCTGCGCCGTGAACTGACTTTCGAAGCTGCGCGTTCCTCCTTCAACGAGACGGCGCGCCAGATCCGGCGCGTTCAGAATCAGCCGGATCGCAGCAGCCAGTGCCCGCGGATTGTCGATGGGGACCATCAATCCGTTATCGCCATCGCGCACATAGGCTTTGGGACCTTGCGCAGCTGCGACGATGAGGGGCCGACGCGACGACCACGCTTCCGCCATCACCGTGCCAAACGGTTCAAAGCGCGAGGGCATGACGCAGATGTCGCAGGCCGCCAGCAATCCCGCCCGGTCTTCCTGCCAACCCAGGAAGCGCACGCGCGCGCCAAGTCCGAGCGCGTGCGCGAGCTCTTCGTATTCCCTGCGGTTGGGGCCCTCGCCTGCGATCCACAAATAAGCGCCCTCGACCTCTGCGAGTGCGTGCAGCAGGGTGTCGATGCCCTTCTTGGGATGAAGCCGCGCCAGCACGAGCAGCAGGGGGACATTTTCGGGCGTATCGAAAAGGGCGCGGCTCACCGGTGCTGCGGGCCTGTCGTTGAGCGTAGAAAATGTATGGACACGCGCCATATGTGCGTCGTCTACACCGCCTTCGCGCAAATGGCGCTCCAGATCGGGGGTTATGGCGATGAAGTTGTCGCAGGCGCGAAAGTCCTTCATCTGACGATAGCCGCCGAACCAGCCGATATTGGCGCAGGACGGCCGTCGCCGCGCGAAATGCGCGGCGCGGCCAGTCCAGTACTGCGCAAGGTCAGGACGGAAGTCCTGATGCGCGCGCTCCAGCGTCCGAAGCGTAGGCCAGGGCCACAGTGGCCGGAAACCGGCCGTGGCCACGGTGATGCCAAGGTCCCTGAGGCGTACGATCTGGCGGAACGGGACATTGGGTCGAATCACGACATATTGACGAAGTCCCGCCTTGCGCAGGGCCTCGATCGCATCAAAGAAAAAGGTCTCAATGCCGCCGACCCCGGCCCCGGACATGACCTGAAGGACCCTGAAGGGGGGCGCCTCACCCTCAAAGCTCACGGAAAGGCCCCCTAGCCAGGAACGTCACGGCGGAAAACGACATTTCGATACAGAAATCTTCTTTCAACGGAGCCAATTTTTGGTCACCACCTTGCTCAAGGATTGCGGCAGGGGCAATAGTCGCAGCGGGGGACATGAACGGCATAGCAGAAAAACTCACACTTCCCAGCAAAGCCATTGTGATGGAGCGTCTGCGCGCCAGATTCTCCGAGCCACACCCCTCGCCCCTGTTCCTCTTTGGCAACCAGAAGGCCGGCGGTACTGCCATTGCCGGACTGCTTTCGGCGGCAACTGGATTGCGCGCCACCCTTGACCTGAGCGGCACCAAGGCACCCTATTTTGCACAGCTGATGCAGGGCAAGGTCAGTCTCAAGACCTTCATTCGGCGCAACGCATTCAGCTTTTCTGCTCCCATCATCAAGGACGGCAGCCTGACCTTTATTGGCGATGCGCTGATGGAGCATTTTGCTCTCAAGCGGGCCGGCTTCATCATCCGCGACCCCTTTGACAATATCCGCAGCATCCTCGACCGGCTCAAGCTGCCGGGCCATTTGCACAGGCTTGACGTCAGCACCCTCAGGATCAATTCCACATGGAAGTCCATCCTGTCTGGCGAGGACATCGGCCTTCCCAGGAGTCATTATGTCGAGATCCTGGCGCGGCGCTGGCTTGCAGCCACCGAATTCTATGAACGCGAGCGCCAGCGACTGACGCTGGTGCGGTATGACCGGTTCTGCGCCGACAAGCGCGGTACCATTCTCTGGCTGGCGCGCACGTTCGATTTGCGCGCCAACCACGACGTGACGGCGCTGCTCGATCATCCGTTCCAGAGGCGTGGTACACCGACGCGAGACTGGGACGGGTTCTTCGGGCCAGACAACCTCGACCGCATTACCCAGATTTGCGGTCCAGCAGCCGACCGCCTTGGCTATTATCTGCCGCAGGCAAAGGCTCTGTCCCGCGCTGCGTCCGTACATCCCGGCAGGCAGCGTGGGCGGTCGATCACACATTGATTTTGGACGCTCTGCGGCGGGTACTGACCTTTACCCATCCCTTGCGGTGCACAACCTTGATGCAGGCGGATGAAACTGGGTGTGCCGCAGACGGGCTTACCGTGTGAGGGCTCAGTTTGAGCCCTTACGGGACGGCACGGAGATCCCATCAGTGCCCGACAGCCGGATGGTGATGACCGTCTTTGAGTGGCCGACCTGAAACCTGGTTGCGCCAAACCCGGGTTCGCTCAAAACCGGTGTCGCATTGTTGGAGAACCCGTATGGTTCGAGGGGCAGGCCAAGAAAACCGGTATCAAACTTGCCGTTGCGATTGATATCCTGAAACATCTTGATGGCGTAAAACCCGGGTTTTATGTGACTGAAGATCAAGGTCGTGGTCGGGAGCGTGGCTGGAACGTTGCGCGATGCAAGCGGATCATTGTCGTCGTGGTAATCGGTGCGATCAAACAGCGCTGCAGAGATAATGCCACCTTTGGGCGAGACATGATCAACATGGACGACAATCTCGCCGGCCTGGCTCGGCGCGAGCGCAGCTGCCCAGATCAGTGAAGCGGCCGCAATGTATCTGATGCGCATGGTTCTCTCCGGCTCTGGGCCCATTGCGCCATGCTCCACGCCAGGAGGCAATTGCTTTGTTCGGCGTTGCCAGCCACGAAGGGAGCCGACGATCACGACCTGTCTGCCTGGCGCGAGCGATCAGCGGACGGCGGGTTGCTGATACCGGGAAGCGATGCACCGTGGCCGTAACCGTGGCGGCCTGTTGCAGTCACAGCTTCCATGGGACGGGGCGGAGCTTCCCGCCTGGCTTCGGCCCTCTCCTCCGCTGTGGTGATCTCGGCACGTGTGCGCGGCAATGCATGGGGATAATTCTGCTGAATGAACTCGATCAACTGCTCGCGCACCGCGCACCGCAGATCCCACGACCTGGAACTGTCGGAAGAACTCATCAAGGCACGCAGCTGGATGACGCCAGGCTCGGCGCCAACGACCTGTAGCACGGCGACCTGCCCATCCCACAGAGGACTGGACCTGATCAGCTCGAGGCATTTTTCCCGCACCGGCGCGATCGGCAGGGTGTAGTCCGCATAAAGGTGAACCTGACCCAGGATCTGTGAACTGGTATAGGTCCAGTTGCGAAATGGCTGTTCCAGAAAATACGACAGAGGCACGATGAGCCGGCGCAAATCCCAGATGCGTACTACAACATAGGTAGAAGTGAACTCCTCTATACGCCCCCATTCGCCATCGACCACTACCACGTCGTCGAGCTTGATAGGCTGTGCCAGAGCGATCTGAACGCCTGCAATCAGATTGCTGAGAAGTGGGCGGGCGGCAAGGCCAACTGCCAGACCCGCGACGCCGGCACTGGCAAATAGACTGATGCCGAACTGCCGGACACTGCTGAAGCTCATCAAGGCAAAACCGGTGGTCACCAGAAAGATCAGGATGTTGATCGTCCGTCGCAATACCCGCATCTGTGTCGCAGCCTTGCGCGCCAGCAGGTTGTCCGCAACATCAAGCCGAAGAGACTCGATGTAGCGCGTAATGGCGATATCAACACCCAGGTAGACCGCGTAGCCGACGAGCAAAATGAAGCATGCTAGCAAAAGCGTGCGCATGCCGTGCAGAACGCCAGTCGTGAGCGGAAGAAGCGGCAGCGCTACCGCAACAGCAAGGAAAATGATGGCCCACCGGGCAAGTCCGCGGATCCGAACAAATATCAGCTGCGGCAACGCTCCCCAGCGCTTCGACCAATGATTGGCGATCCAGACGATCGTCATCTGCAGCACAAGGCCCGCAAGCACGATCGCGATGCCGACCAGAACCGCAGCAAGCCAGGCCGGGGCCCACACCATGTGACGGGCCAGGACTTCGTTTAATTGCGGCAAACGCTTTTCTCCCTATCCCCATATGCCGTCATGGCCGAAGCCAGGACAATCCACCGTTTGGCCAACGCGACAGGTGAAGTGAGGTTCCGGGAGATAAAACGAAAAGGACCGACGAGGCGCAGCCGCGCCTCGTCGGTCCCAAGGCTCGTCGAGACTTAAATTAGACCGCCTCTTTGAGTTCCTTCGCAGGACGGAAGGCGACTTTCTTGCTGGCCTTGATCTTGATCTGCTCGCCCGTGGCCGGATTACGACCCATGCGAGCTGCGCGCTTGCGCACCTGCAAAATGCCGAGACCGTTGAGACGAACACGCACGCCCTTCTTGAGCTGCTTGGTGATGATTTCGGCCATATCGTCGAGCAGGGCATTCGCGGCCTTGTTCGACATCTCATGCTTTTCCGCGAGCTGGGCGCCGAGCTGGCGGGTAGTCATGGTCTCCGTCTTCGCCTTGGCGCCGGCGGCGGCCTTCTTGGCGGGAGCTTTGCTTGCAGTCTTGGCGGCTTTGGCCATGGGTAAGTCCTTCCCCGAATCAATCAATGTTGCCGAGTCTACTGCTTTTTTTGCGCACGTTAATCGGGCGTACCCCACAAAATGCCCATTTGAGGGGTTTTTTCGCAACAAGGCTGGGGAGATTGGTGGGTCAGCGCATGGAAAACCGCATTAAATCGGGCTTTGGCGGACCTTCACTGGCGAATGGGCCGTCTGCCTGCCCTATGACAGGCCGTTTCACGACCCCATCGTGCTGCTCCAGGCGACAACGGTACGTCCGCTGTCAGGTACAGCTGTCCTGATTGGCGCGGGCCTGCAACGACGCCTCGCCACGGGCATAGGCCTCAAGGCCAGTGCGCTGAGCACAGGTCCGATTAAGCCTTTGCGGCGTCCTTGGCTGCGATTTCGCTCGCCCGCTCACCGCGTTCGGCGATACGCGCCGCCTTACCGCGACGGCCGCGCAGATAATAGAGTTTGGCGCGGGCGACCTTGCC
>JAGWRJ010000551.1 GCA_028869725.1 Alphaproteobacteria bacterium
CAGCGGCTGTGGCGGCTGGTATCGACGTTGCGCTTCGACAACAGCGGCGCGCGACAAAGGTCATGGCATTTGCCGGCGATGGCGGCACCTTCGATATCGGGTTTCAGGCCCTTTCGGGGATGATCGAGCGCGGCCACAATGTCCTGTTCGTGTGCTTCGACAATGAAGGCTATATGAACACGGGCGTTCAACGCTCGAGCTCCACGCCGCATGCGGCGAGCACAACGACCTCGCCTGTCGGTCCGAAGCGAGAAGGAAAGCGGCACCTCAAGAAGGATCTGCTCGCGATTCTGGCCGCGCATCATCTGCCTTATGCGGCGACGGCGACCGTGGCCTATCCCCGAGATCTCTATGCCAAGGTCCGCCGCGCCATTGCAATTGAAGGGCCGACATTCCTGCAAGTCTATTCGCCATGCCCGCTCGGTTGGAAACACGGGGGTGAGGCCACAATCGAGGTGGCGCGCGTCGCTGTCGAGACCGGATTGGTTCCGATTGTCGAAATCGAGCGCGGCCACGTCACCGGGGTTCTGCCTATTCGTCGTCAGCGACCGGTGA
The DNA here is from genome assembly GCA_028869725.1 of Alphaproteobacteria bacterium. Taxonomy (GTDB): domain Bacteria; phylum Pseudomonadota; class Alphaproteobacteria; order Micropepsales; family Micropepsaceae; genus Rhizomicrobium. The sequence goes on from JAGWRJ010000551.1 coordinate 556, forward strand.
CAGACTATTTCAAGCTTCAGGGACGGTTTCGGCACCTTCTTAGCGATGATCCCCATGCCGTCGAAGAGTGCGCCCATCTGCAGGCCTTGGCCGATTTCAACATCGAGACCTATGACCTCTTTGCGAAACACGCCTCTGCGACCGACAATGTGGGAATGGCCGCAGTGCACCGTGGCGGGATCGCGCAGGAGTTGTCACCATGACCAAGCTGCCGCGCGGCGCAGACGCTGTTCCAGGAAGCTCGCGGGCCTACCATACTGGCACATGGCGTGATCAGCGTCCGGTGCACGTGCATCCTCCCGCACCTTGTCATGGTGCCTGCCCTGCGGGCGAAGACCCTCAGGCGTACCTTGCCCTGATGCAGGAAGGACGAACGCAAGAGGCATGGAAGGTGCTCGCCGCGGTCAATCCATTACCGGCCGTGACAGGGCGGGTGTGTCCTCATCCTTGCGAGGGCAGCTGCAATCGCAGTGCTTTGGACGAGCCGATCGCGATTCACGCGATCGAACGCTTTCTCGGCGATGAGGCGATCCGGCAGGGCTGGTCCTTGCCGATCACGGCCGATATGTCTCGATCCGAGCGTGTCGCCATCATCGGCGCCGGTCCGGCCGGCATGTCGGCCGCGTATCACCTGCGCAGCCGCGGCCATTCCGTGACGGTGTTCGATCGTGAAGCGCAGCCCGGAGGATTGCTGCGTTCCGCTATTCCGCCCTACCGGCTTCCGCGCGACGTCCTCGACGCGGAGGTCGCGCGACTGCTGGGGACCGGAATTGCGTTCGAACCACATCGCGCGCTCGGGCAGGACGTCCATCTGGACGATCTGCGCAGAGAGTTTGCCGCCGTCTTCCTGGCGCCGGGATGCCATGCACCGCGTCCGTGGACCGTCGAAGGCGCTGCCAATTGCGATGCGCCGTCCGGGCTCCATCTGATCCGCGAATGGCTCGATATCGGATCGCTGCCGGTTTTCGGCAAGTCCGTTGTCGTGCATGGCGGCGGGAACACCGCCATGGACGCGGCGCGCATTTTGCGCTGGTCCGGAGCTTCGGACGTCCATGTGATCGCCGCCTCGGCGCTCCCCGGCGAATCGGAGGTCCAGCCCAAGGAGCGCATGGCCGCCTTTCCGCGCGAAATAGCACAAGCGCGCGAAGAAGGTGTCGTTGTTCATCCGCACCATACCTTGACGCGGGTGATCGTCCGTAACGGTGCGGTTGTCGGTGTCGAAGTTGCAGCGGTCGCCAAGCTGCGTGACACCGACGAAAAGACACACAGAGTGAGCTTCGAGGGCACGGAACGCATCATCGATGCGGATCTCGTTGTGCCAGCCATTGGAGAGATTGTCGCGCCCGAAGGGTTTGAGCGGCTGTTGCGCGGTAACCCCTTCCTGTCGGCTGATGGCTGGGGCAGCATCCGAGGAGAGGTTGGCTTGTTTGCAGGCGGCGACGCCCTTGGCACCAGAGGCACGGTGAGCGCTTCGATCGGCGATGGACGACGCGCCGCCGAAGCGATCGATCATTTCCTGCGTAAAACAGACACGCCGGCCGATGGGATCGCACCGTCAATCGGTCCCGAAAGCTTGAACCTGCACTACTTTGATCGGGCCGCGCGACGCGACGGCGCCATTGCCGCAGTTGCCGATCGCCGGCCGGATCGCGAAATCGAGCAGACGCTGCCCGACGACATGGCCCGGAGCGAAGCGGAGCGGTGTTTGTCTTGCGGAAATTGCCTTGCCTGCGACAATTGTTGGACCTTCTGTCCCGACTCCGCCGTGCTCAAGATTCGCGAGATTGCGTCCGACGGATCGCACTATGTTTTCGATTATGATTACTGCAAGGGGTGCGGGCTCTGTGCTCACGAATGTCCCACGGGATTCATCGCCATGGTCGAGGAGGTCGGTGATCTGTCCCGTTGAAACTCGCTCGGCTCATGGATTGTACCCGATCCGCAATGCTGCACGTTTGGCGAGGCGATGTCCGAAGCTGTTTCCGGCACCCCACGATAGGTGCGTTCGCGCGTTGAGCCTTCCTTCGTTTTCGGCCATGCTGCCGATAATCTGACCGCCCCTGCGAACCGCCCAATTGCGTTGTTGCTGTTCGCCATCGTCAACTGCACGCGAGGCCCCTTCCATGTGTTTCTCGGCGACAGCAAGTTTCACGGCGGCCGCCGTGTTGTTGCCGGCGGGTGCCGGCGCCGTCTACCAAGCGGCCCGAACGGACCGTGCCTATATTCCGATTTGCGCGTTGCCCTTGTTCTTCGGCATTCAACAGGCCTTCGAAGGGGGTGTCTGGATCGCCGGCGATCACGGCAACATGGCCTTAGTCAATATCTTTTCGCTCGGCTACATGTTCTTTTCTTGGCTTGCCTGGCCGGTATGGGTACCATTCTCCGTGTATTTTCTGGAGCCGCTTCGTCGCCGGCCGCTCTATCTCGTGCTATCCATTCTCGGCGGTATGCTGGGCGCCATCCAGTATGTACCCTATTTCCTGCATGAGAACTGGCTCAGCATCCAATTCCTGCCGCATGTGATCCGCTACAATGCAATTGAACTGCTCGATTTTGTCATCGGCCGCGATGCGACCTATGTCATCTACATCTTCGTGATCATTGCGCCGCTTCTGATATCCTCCAACAAGGACGCACGCATCTTCGGCGTCCTGGTCTCGGGCGTCCTTGCGGTGACCTATATGTTTTTCCAGTACGCATATATTTCGGTGTTCTGTTTCGGCGGTGCGATCATGTCGCTTTATTTGGTGACCACTATCCTGCGGAAGGCGCCAAGCGTGGTGTCCACATTGTGATCGCGCGCGTGTTCCAGACAGATGCGTAGAAAGCTAGTGCGAATTCGACCGCGCTTCGCCTCCCCGGGGGGATTCAGTGCGGCAATATTCTGCAAAACCCCATCCTATGATGATTAAATTCAGTTTGTGGATAGGTGAAGCCATGACGGATCCTCAACTGTTCTCGGAAGTCGCTGACGGGATGCGATGGTCGAGCGAGGTGGCCACCTATGACGAAGCCTGTTTCGCGTCTATGTCCGTCTGCATCGACGCCAATGCCGATGATGCGATGAAGCTCTCGACATCGGCGAGCAGACGTGGTGGCGGACTTCACCTGCGGGCAGACTGACCGCGGCGCTTCTATTCTCCATCGACCGGGCTATTTGCGAGCGAGCTTACCAGCGCAAACCCTCGCGGCCGCAGGGAGATCTGCAGGAGAATGTCCTTCGCGCCACTTCCGTTTGGGGGTGGTACGCAGTCACGACCCCAACGCGTGAAAATGAAGGAGTTGATCGGGGCGGTTGCCGTCCGAACGCATCCTTGGAAGGCAGCCAACCCTGGTGATCTGCATAGTGTGCGTGTGACTATAGCGTGTATGTCATTTGGGCCACCAAGCTGGCGCGGCGCCCGGCAGCTCTCTCCCCATCTTTCGAATGGCGAACGGTATCAACGCCTCACACATATCTACATTGAGAATTTCCTTTGATCGTGTAATGCCCTCTTGGGCCGCGAAAGGGCGCGGCCCCTCTTGCGCCGTCCAACATTGATGCTGCCGATTCGCGCCGTAGGGTAAGAAGAAGGTCACTCAAAGTTCGTTTCTGGCACGCGGCTTTCTTGATCTAGATCAACAATGCGCAGCTGCCGGAGCGTTCTGATTTCCAGCGTTTAAAGGGGCATGGAACGATGTGTGTCCGCTCCCAATCCTGCGACCGCGCCGATGACATAGACCTCAGGCGGCCAACATCTGGGGCAAACTGTCCAACGCTGGGACGGGAAGCGCGGGTCAGTCCGCTTGTCGAGCCGGAGATCGGACCTCTTATCTTCCACTGCCCGGCAACGCTCCAAGTCACGGAGGCTGGCATTCTCTTGGATCAACAGACATTGCATCGGATCGCGCCACTTCGAGTGCGCGTCCGATGTCGGGCTTGCGGGGCGCATCACTGGTTCTTTGGCGCAAGCGGACAGATCGACTGATCAACCGCCGCTGATCCGTCGATGATTGTGGGGTACCAGGTCGCCAGAGCGAAAGCGCACGAGGACGAGCTCGCGCGCCGCGCAGTTCGTCCATCGCCCGTCGCGCGTGCGGTGGCCTGCAGGCGTCTCTTCAACAGATCGACGGCTGCTGTCGCGTGCTGTTCTTGGAGGAAGCTTAGCGCCCCGTTGACGATGAGGAGACCGAGTGCCACGGCGAAATCGGTGTATTTGTCAAGCGCAAGCGACAAGATCGCTATGAGCTCGATCATCTAGACCAACAAACTCGAGAGGTTGCGTGCGAGGGCGAGCAAGGGACTGCGCGGCTTCGGCGGCACTTCGTTGGCACCGCCTCGGGCGAGCCGCAACCAGGCTTCCGAAACGCTGAGACCCCGTTTCGGGTTCGTCCCAAATGCTCCAAGCCTTTCGTTTGCCAAATCAGGGGTCATTTGCGAGGCGCATTCAATCGGCGAGAGCAGAACGGACGGACGGCAAACGCCTCGCCGGCAAGCCAGACATCGGCGTGCGCACATTAAATGTCCCCCATTGCGGTATATAGAGTTGAAGCCAGGGTGGCTCCTCTCATGCAAATTAATTTCGCATAGGTTCGTCCCGAATCCGCCGTAATGGAAAGGAAATGTTTCCGCCGTCCTCAGACATATCGTCTGATCTTCGGTGATCTTCCAGCAAGAATCACGACATAATCGACAAGCCTCACAGTCAAGGAAGTGTCACTATGCATGCAGATACTGTCACTCTGGCATGATCCAAGAGAGAAGAATATGTTATTTCGGATTTTGTCGCGTAATCCCATATTGCCAACTTGGCCGTGCCCGGACCAGCACAAACCGATGGCGCAGCTGCCGCAATGCGCGTGGGCCAGGGAACTGAAGTCTCCATTTGATCGAGACGGTTCCGGATTATCTGCAAGGCGTGCCACTTCGGATCCGGCGCGAGCGGCCTGAGATGTTCAAGGCGCGAAAGAGTTCTAAACAGAGCCCGCTAAGGAGTAATGAGCCTGCTCTGCATAACGCGAAACCGGGTCTTCGATGGCTTTGAAAGGCGGCCTGTCTCCAACTCAACTGCGGCGCGTTTCTGTCCACATCGTAGAAAATCTCGGGCAGGACATCAGCCTCGACGATCTGGCGGCTTTGACGGGACTGACGCCACATCATTTTGGCCAAGCATTCAAAGCGAGCACTGGAATTTCGCCTTATCGCCATTTGATTGTTCAGCGCGTCCGTCGGGCTGAAGAGCTGATGCAGACGGGCGATCTTTCGATTTCAGAAATCGCCCACCGGGTTGGGTTCTCTAGCCAGAGTCACCTGACGTTCCATTTCCGCAAGATCACCGGCACCACGCCGGC
>JAGWRJ010000552.1 GCA_028869725.1 Alphaproteobacteria bacterium
CGCCGCGGTTTTGAGTTGAAACCTATGATGCGGAATTTCTTGTGTGCGGCCTCGAAAGGCTGCGCCAGGCGTGCCGCAGGCATTGCACGAAGCGTCGGTGATCGGAACGACTGATTTCTGCCACAGAGGACCCTTCCCCGTTGCGACGACAAGGATCACGCTGTGGTGCTGAGTGGGGTTGCGCGCTCAATCCGCTCGCCCTCGTGAGGACTACTCATCGCCTCCCAAAGATCGCTGCGACGCCGCACGTTGAGCCAGAAGCTGGGGCTGTTACCGAAGACCCGCGCAAGGATCAGTGCGGTCGCCGCCGTCACATTGCGGTGGTTGTTGCACAACTCGTTGACATGCTTGCGCTGCATCCCCATCGTCTCGGCGAGCGCACCCTGGGACAGCCCCATTGGCTGCACGAACTCTTCCACCAGGACTTCGCCGACCGTGGACGGTTTGCGTGATGATACTGGGCGAAGATGCCCATCGTTCCGATTTGATTGTGCCCGGGATTCCGGGATGATTGCGCCCACCTAAGGGCTCTCTGCTGACCCCATTAAGCTCTCCACCAAGACCACGTTCTTGGGAGGGGACGATGCCAGCAGAGAGGGTATGCATGCGCCAGGTGCGCGAGATCCTACGATTGACGGCCGCCGGACTATCTGGCCGAGAGATTGTCCGCTGGGCGGGGTTAGCTCTGGCCATGGCACGCTTCCGATCGGGGCGGCGGTGCTTGAGAGCGTGCTCCATTCGTGCACGCCGAGTCCCACGGCGCCCCCCAATCGGTGATCTACAAACCGCCGAGGGCCCCAGAACCGCGCCATTGCCGCTATGGATCCCAGACGGGTTGTCCTGCCAAAAGCCACAATCAATCGAAATTATTGGTCATTCTAAGTTAAATAATCGGATGGCTTGATTTTCAATAACGTCCTAGGCTTCAAAAAAAGCTGGAGGAGAAATGCAATGCACAGCAATAGGCGAACCGCACTTCAAACGCTCGGAATAGGACTGGCATCGGCAACAGCTGCGACTGTCCTTTCCAGCGAGACCACAATTGCGGCAACAAGCAGTAAGCGTGACCTCTTGCCGGACGGTGCCTCGCATCTTGGCGAACTGATGGCACGGCTGGATAATGTACGCGGCCGGCGTGACTTCAAAACCGTGCCGATGATTCTGACCAAGCCCAACGAGTGGGACGACAAGGCGATCAAGGAATTATTGGCCTATAGGCCTGCGCCGAAGCAAGCATGGGACAATACGAAGATCGATGGGGCGTGGCTCAACTTGATGCGCAATTCGCTAAATGCGCAAATCTGGTCGTTCAAGCATCCGAATTTTCTTGCCGTGTCGGTCACCCACGGTTCGGCCAATCTGGCTCTTTATGACGAACACATTTGGGACAAATACCAGATTACCAAACTGGCAGGTGATAAGTTTAAGACCAATACGCTGATCATCGAGACCAAGGCGGGCAGCGCCGATCCTAAGAGTTTCGAAGACCCGGAAGGGGTGTATTCGCCGCATGACAATTCGATACCAGCTCTAATGCGCCGGGGCGTCGTTTTCATGGCGTGCCACAATGCAATCTGGGAGCAATCTTCGAAACTGCATGCGCGCGGACTGAACCCGGACAAGCTTTCCGTCGAACAGATTGCGGCGGAGCTGACCAACCACCTTCTCCCGGGCGTGGTTCTGACACCGGGTGCGGTAGCAACCATGCCCGAATTGCAGATGTCCGGCTTCTATTATGCAAAGTGAGACACGCGATGATGCAACGTATTTTTTATAGCATCGCCCTCGCAGCGACAGCCCTCGTGCTTGTCGCGGTCCCGGCCCTAGCACAGTCCACATTCGGTGGCTGGAACGGAGAGGCAAAGCCGCCGCGTTATAAAGGACAGGTCTTTCCTCCTTGGCAGCACGGTATCAACAATGATGCGGTTCATCGAGGTCTCGAATTCACGGTGCCGGAAGTCGATGTACTGGCCGATTTTCATGGTGATATCACCGATCCAAAACTCGTCCTTTATGTCGGCGGCAACTACTTTTTTGCCATGGCGCATCTTGTCAGAGCCTTCGAGAGCAACCATCCGGAGTTTAAGGGACGTATCTTCTGGGAAACGATCCCGCCGGGAATGCTCGAGAAGCAGTTAGATGCTGGCGGCGTCATTACGTCCGGCAACATGACCTTCACGGCGAAGCCCGATGCGTATTTCGCCGGGCTTACTCGGGTGAACGCCATGATCAAGAAGGGCAAGCTTGTTGGGCCCGCTGTGCCTTATGTGACCAACACGTTGACCATCATGGTGCCTGAGGGAAATCCCTCGCACATCACCGGGTTAAAAGATCTCGGCAAACCAAATATCAAAGTGGTTATGCCAAATCCGGCCTTTGAAGGGATTGCGCGGCAGATTGAGAAGTCTCTGATTAAGGCTGGTGGCGAAGCACTGCTAAAAGCCGTCTATACCGACAAACTGAAATCCGGTAGCACCATCCTGACCCATGTGCATCATCGGCAGACGCCACTGTTTTTGATGCAGGGTCTCGCTGATGCAGGCGTAACCTGGAAATCTGAGGCCATGTTCCAGGAACAGGCACATCACCCGATCTCGCATGTCGATATTCCCGCCACGCAGAACACAATCGCGATATATGCCGGGGCCGCGGTGAAGGGCGCTGCGCACCCCGACGCGGCAAGGGCGTGGCTTACCTTCATCCGTTCGCCGCAATCACTGGCGATATTCGAGAAGTATGGTTTCAAGGCTTACAAAGGCAAAATGCACTAACCAATGCGAATTCTCCGGACCTAAGGAACGTGAAATGAAGCGGTTGGCAAGAACGAGTCTTGGAGCAGCGCTGTGGTCGGGTGTAGTGGCAGCAAGCATGGCATGGGTACCCCCTGCTGCCGCTGAAAGTGCAAAGATGATAGTGATGCAAGGCATAAAGGCCGGTGCGCCAGCCTGCTCAGGCTGCCATGGCGCGCAGGGTGAAGGCCAGTCTGCCGCTGCCATTCCGCGGCTTGCCGGACTTGATGCAGGATATCTTCTGCGCCAGCTCGACAGCTTTGCCGATGGCAAACGCAAGAACGGCACGATGACGCCAATCGCCAGCACTCTCACACAGGACGAGCGCAAAGCCGTGGCGGCCTATTATGCCAAGCAATCGATAAAGACGTCTGTCGCCGGCAAGAGCAGGGATACGGCTACGCTCGCACTCGGCGGTGCTATCGCCGAAAGCGGTGATTGGACCAGGGACGTACCTGGTTGCAGCTAATGCCACGGCCCGGTGGGTAGCGGCGTCGGCTCGCTGACGCCACGACTGGCAGGACAATCCGCCGAATATATCGAGGCGCAGCTCAAGGGGTGGGCTTCAGGCTCACGCCAAGACGATCCGATGGGGCTGATGGCGGCGATTGCCAAAAGGCTCAATAACAAAGAGATCTCAGCCGTCGCAGCCTATTACGCCGCGTACCCCAAGGTGCCGGAAGCCCGCGCCTCGAGCGTGACGCAAAGCTTCGATGGCTTTACGCCACCCCCGGACAGCGCGATCCCCAACGATCAGTTTGGCGAGATGGTGAAGCTTGGGCTGAATATCTTCCGCAACACCCAGCACTACGCAAAGGCCTATGTCGGCAATTCGTTGAACTGCGAGAACTGCCATCTTGATGCCGGGCGCATGGCCAATTCCGCACCGCTATGGGCAGCCTATGTCAGCTATCCGGCCTATCGCAGCAAGAACAAGCACGTCAACACCTATGCCGAGCGGATGCAGGGCTGCTTCCGCTACAGTATGAACGGCAAGGTGCCGCGCCTGGGCAGCAAGACATTGGTGGCGCTAGAAACTTATTCCTATTTTCTGGCTACCGGTGCGCCGGTTGGCGACACCAAGATGAAGGGTCGCGGCTACCCCGCTCTACCAAAGCCTGCCGAGCCGTTCAACTATGTGCGCGGTGAGAAAATCTACGAAACCCACTGCGCGCTGTGTCACGGCGCAGACGGCAATGGTCAGATGTCCGCCAACGGCAAGCCGACGTTTCCGCCACTCTGGGGACCGCACTCCTTCAACTGGGGCGCCGGCATGGGCAATATCAAGAACGCCGCCGGCTTCATAAAGGCCAATATGCCGTTCAGCCAGGGCATGACGCTCAGCGATCAGGACGCCTGGGACGTCGCCATGTTCGTGGACAGCCACGAACGGCCGCAGGACCCGCGTTTCACCGGCAATGTCGCGGAGACGCGCGACAAATATCACGACGGCGCCACCTGGATGTACGGCCGGACCGTGAACGGTGTGCTGCTCGGCGCGCATTCGCCGCCGTCGGGA
>JAGWRJ010000553.1 GCA_028869725.1 Alphaproteobacteria bacterium
GCGTGGGGAACAGGGGTTGCCGTCGAAGCAAGACCGGGCGCCAAGGCGAGCACGGTCGGTCCGCTCCAGTCCGAAACTGCCGCTTGCCCTGGACGCAGGACGAATCTGGCGCCCGGGATGGCGGCGGCAAACGCCACGAGAACCGAATTTGCGCCGGGTGCATCTTGCAGCATATTCACGGTCGAAAATATGCGTCTGGTCCGCTCTACCCCAACGGTCCCAATATAGAGCGGTTGCGGGGGGCTGTTCCGGACAGGTATGACGACGTCGGATCGCCAAAGCCGGAGCACGAGCCGCTCGCCGTTCGGAATGTTGCCTCCGGTTTTGATCATGGCCATTGCCTCCATGCGCCCGCTTTCGAAGCTGGGCAACACCGGAAGCGATGCCATGCTCGGATGGGGTGAGAGAAAGCCCAGCGCAGAAAACAGCCTCCAAGAGACGGGCAACCGCCAGCCATGGCGCTGAAGATCGGCTTGCACGGGGCCAAGCGGGCCAAGCCACTGCACTGTGAATGGCTGGTCGAACGAACCTAACAGGCTCAGGCGCCGAGCCGGAAGGCTGCGCCATTGCCCGCCGAGCCAATCCTCGAACGAGAAGGTGACGGTGTGCGGCGTCAGGGCATAGCGCCGCATGTCGGAGGTATGCGCAATCGCGACATTTACCGTTCCGGCCAGCGCAAAAGTCAGGGTGACCACCAGTCCCAGCCCCGCGGGTCGTACCGTCTCGGTCGGGCGCGCCAAGTAGGCGATGCTCAGCAGCGCCGCCCAGGCGGTGCCAAAAGCCAGTACCTCCAAGGCGGTGGAAAGATATTCTGCACCCAGGTAGAGCTGAGAGCCGGCCAGCGATGCGACGAACAGGACGGTGGCAAGCGCTACGCCGACCTGGCGCCGCCACGCCACTTCCCGGCAAACCAGCACTGCCAGAAAGCCAAGAAGGGCGACGAACAGCGCCAGATGCGTGCCCGGAAACGGAAGCAGGCCCCAGCCCGGCGAGCGATAGAGCGGTTGCGGCCGTTTCAGAGCAAGGTCGAGGCCGATAGCAAAGAGGATGGCCCCCGCTGCGGCGGCAATCACGTAAGCCATTGCGCGCCACGCGCGCCGTCGATCCAGCCAGAGCAGTGCAATCGCTAAGACTGCGAGTGCGTCGGGAGCACTGCCGAGCTCGCTCATCCCGACTGCCAGATGGGCGGCCCATTCCATGCGCAGCGACAAGAGGAGGTTCAACACGGAGCGGTCGGCCTGCACCAAGGGATCGCCAGCGATCAGATCCTGCATGACCCCAAAAAAAAGCCAAAGACTGACCACCAGCAGCCCACCAAGTACGGCGAGACCGGGGAGCTCGGTTCTTCCGGGATCGAGTATCGAAATGACCTGTCGACGCACCCAGCTATCCCCAGACTGTGCCCAGGCCAACACAGGACCATGGAGATAGCCCAAAAAGCGTCTCAGCCACCGGAGCACGCGGGGTGTAATCCAGACGAGGATCGCAACCCCCAGAAGAAGGCCAAGAAAAAGAGCCTCGAGTTGTCCTGCGATGGCGCCCAAGACCGTTAGCGACGCGCCGACAAGCACCCCCATCAGCACATGTGCTGGTCCCCAGAGCAGTGCTGATAGAACATTCAGCGCGTAGAATCGAGTTATGGGCATACCAGTGATGCCAGCAACGACCGGCACCACAGCGCGGACACCCGGCGTGAAACGGGCGATCAGGATCGCCTTGCCGCCGTGCTTTTCGAAGAACGCGTTCCCCCGGTCGACGAGTCCGGAGTAGCGCCTGAGCGGCCAGTGCGAGATAGCTTCGCTCTTGTAGTGGCTACCGAGCCAGTAAGATAGACCATCACCTGCGATGGCTCCGAGCGTAGCGAACACGACCAGCGGCCAGAACAGTAAAGCCCCGGCAGGAACGAGGGCGCCGAGAGCGATAATAATAGCGGTTCCCGGCACCAGCGCACCGACCACGGGGAAAGCCTCAGCCCCGGCTAGGAGGAACGCCAGGGCATAGGCCAGCCATGCATGTCCGCGCGCGAACCCCACGATGGTCTGAACTAGATGAGCGATCATGCGGTCAAGTTATTAACCTTCCCATAATAGTTGCCATACGAGCGGCGCTGTGCTATGCAACCATCGACATGGAAACCGATGGCCGCTCTCTGGATCATGCAACGCTGACCGAGCTGCGCAAGCGCGGTGTGGCAGCGGTGCAATCGGGCGAGATCCCGACCCAGGTGGCGGCAGCGCTGGGGGTGAACCCGCGCACGCTGTTCCGCTGGCTGTCGCTATATCGCCGCGGCGGCTGGGGCCAGCTCGACGCGCACAAGCGTGGCGGACGCCCGCCCAAGCTCGATGGTCCGGCGCTGCGCTGGATCTACAGCACGGTGGCCAACAAGACCCCGCTGCAGCTGAAGTTTCCCTTCGCGCTATGGACTGCCGAGATGGTGCAGGCAGTGATCGCCGAGCGTTTCAAGGTGACGCTGAGCCATAGCTCGGTGTGCCGGCTGCTGCATCAACTGGGGTTGACCGCGCAACGTCCGCTGTGGCGGGCCTATCAACAGGACCCGGATGCGGTGACGCGGTGGTTGGAGAAGGACTATCCGGCGATCCGGCGGCGGGCCAAGCGCGAAGGGGCACAGATCTTCTTTGTCGATGAAGCCGGCGTGCGTTCGGACTATCATAGCGGCACGACCTGGGGGCGGCGCGGGCACACGCCGATCGTCTCGAGCACCGGGGCTCGGTTCGGCGCCAATCTGATCTCGGCGGTCAGTGCCCAGGGACAGTTGCGTTTCATGCTGACGAAGGGGCGCGTGACCGCCGCCGTGTTCATCGACTTCCTCAAGCGGCTACTGGTCGGCGCGGA
>JAGWRJ010000554.1 GCA_028869725.1 Alphaproteobacteria bacterium
AGGTGTCGAGGTTCCCGCCATCGGTGCCTGGATGAAGGGAAGCCGTATCCCAATGCGTTCAATCAGCCCGGTCATGAAAGCTCCTCAAACTCCTGTCTGGCGCCATATGAGGGATTTACTTTATGACCAGCTCCTTGTCCTCGATTATTTGACGCAGCTGTAGTGACATACGTCCATAGCGCTGTAATTTTAAGGCACCTCGCAGATCACTGCGCATGGGTCACTCCTCTTTTGAGCGGACTTACTTCTGTCAGCGGGCGGATCTGTTCGGGAACCTGTCGTTCTTGCTGTCTTGGTGCCACGCGCGCACCGGCTTGAAAGATCGCTTGTGCGCCGCATGCAGAGAGACTGAGTTCCACATGCTCGCGATAGACGGATTGAAGCGCTGGAGGTGTTCTGACGACTGGTGGTCTGTAGGGTTTCGCGTCCGTTACTCAAACTCAGCGTATGCTTCCAGGGCGCCCAGGTTCAGAATACAGAGCTCATTGCGGGCGATGCTGATGCTGCCCTCCCGGCGAAACTGCCCGAGCACGCGATTGACATAGACATTTGTGAGACCCAGCAGATCGCCGATTACGCCCTGCGAGATCGGGATATGATACTGTTCCGATACTGCCATGTCCCGCTTGGCCATGCGATGAGCGATTGATACCAGCAGAACAGCGACACGTGAGCGCGCTGAATGGCGACCCAGAGCGATCAGAAGCTGATCGGTTTCATTGTGGCAGTCAAACATGTAGTTGCGCAGTCCCTGGCGGGTCTGCGGACCGATCATCATCATCCGAAAATAGGTGGTCGCATCGAAGGCGCACAGCGTGACAGGAGTGAGGCTTCTGACTGAAAATGGTAAGGGAGCCTCGCTCATTGCTTGGGCGACGAGGAGGTCACCTGGAAGATAGACAGCGAGGCCCTGGCGCCTGCCATTGCGCAGGCTTTTGTACTTGAACGCCCATCCGTCGTAGAGGGTATACACGGTATCGGCGACTTCGCCCTCGCGGAAGATGAAGCGTCCGCTTCCCAGCAGCCGCTGTGAGCGGCGCAGGACGGTCACCTCACCGAGGTCACGACCCTTGAGAGCGCCATAGACCGCATGGCGCGCGACCAGACACTCATCGCAGGCTATCGGTGCCCGCGTGTCGGATTCATGCCGCGGCAATGAGGTCATAACCACTCGACATCCTCAAGGCTCATCTCGGTGATCCCCGGCGCGGCGCGGCCTTCGAAGGCTGCCTCCAGACCTGCCCGTACGGCTTCGAAGGGAATGTCGGCGACGAGTTCGGTGACACGTTTGCGATCGAAGTACTGGTCTTCGGCCAGTTTGCGACTGAGCCGGGTCAGCAGGTTAGCCTGTCCCTGCGCACGCTGATAGATGATATCGAAGGTCTGCAGGTCGCAGTTGGCAGGGCGATCGCATCCTGACCTTGCAGCGTCGGATAGTCCATTGCCGAGCTGCTCCACCTGCCCGGCAATCTGCGCCCACTCGGCGGCCATGGCGAGTAACAGACGAATGAGCGGTGTGCTCGCAGCCTCGATTCGAAGATCCAGTGTCGTTTCAGAAGAGCTCAAGATCGTTGTCCTCCTTGTCGTCCCGCAAGACAGCGCGGGCTTCGCTTATTTCCTGCTGCATCAGCCGCTGCACGTCCGTAGCGATGGCAAGCTGACGGGCGCGCCCGGTGGTCGGCCAGAATTGAATGCGACGAGGAGCGGTACCGCGCAGATCGCCACCCACGACGCAGATGCCTTCCTGTTCCAGAAAATGCTCGGCAAAATCGGCGTTGCGCCATCCCACCCCGGCGAGCGATGCCATGACGTTGGCGCCCCCGAACAGCTTGGCCTCAAGACGCTCACGCGCCGCGCCACGGCTGAGCAGGGCATTGATCAGACATTCCATAGCATGCACCCCGTAGCGCAGGGCGCTGCTGTCGTGGCCGCTTCCTTCAGGTAAAAGAAAGTGATTCATTCCACCAATACGCCGTACTGGGTCGCGGATGCATGCAGCGACGCAGGAACCCAGCACCGTTGTGAGAACTTCGTTGTTGTCAGCACTGATATAGGATTCGCCCTGGGTGATCTGGGTATGCCAGAAGCCATCGCGCGGATTGAGAAAGCGGCGCGGCGAGGACCCGGTATGGGCTGGGGGGTGCATCAGGCCAAGGCTCCAACCACTTGCTCGATCTTCTGCTTCAGCGTTGCTGCGGTGAAGGGCTTCACGAGATAATTGTTGGCGCCGGCTTTCACCGCCTCGACGACGAGATCCCGGTCCGCACGTCCAGTGAGGAGAATGAAGGCAGTGCTCTTGTACTGCGGGTTGGCGCGGAGTGCCTTGAGAAATTCCATGCCATTCATGTCCGGCATGTTGTAATCAGAGATCACGACGTTCGCGGGTCGGAATTTGAGGTTTTCGAGCGCCTCGGCTCCACCGGGGTATTCCCGGACGTCGTTGACACCGATCTGCTGAAGGCTGGCCCGCACGAGGCTTCGCATCGTCAGCTGATCGTCAACGACCACCACTGTAAGCTTTGCTGCAGTTGGCATGACACTCTCCCCTAACGTGACGCCCGGCAGAGGCGCACGATTTCTTCACCTATTCGCGTCAACGGCAGCTGCCTCTGAACTGCTCCGAGCTCGAAGGCGACCTTGGGCATGCCATAGACGACACTTGAAGCTTCGTCCTGTCCCAGTGTCGTGGCACCTGCGTCCTGCATCGCCTTGAGGCCGCTAGCGCCATCTCGACCCATGCCGGTGAGTAGCGCGCCAACCCCCATGGGACCGGCTTCTCGGGCGAGCGATTTGAAAAGCACATCGACAGACGGGCGATGGCCGCTTTCCGGTTCGCCTGCTACCAGCCGGCAATGTGGCGTTCCTCGGCATGAGATTTCCAGATGGGCTGGGCCGCCTGGCGCCAGATACACGTGGCCAGGCACAAGTGGTGCGCCTTCCGTCGCCTCCGCGACTTTGGGCCGGCAGAGCCGGTCCAGCCGCTCGGCAAAGGTGGTAATGAAACGGGCCGGCATATGCTGGGTAATGACGGTGGGCGCGCAATTGCGAGGGAAATGGGAGAGTACTTCGATTAAGGCTTCCACTCCGCCTGTGGATGATCCGAGCCCCACGATTTTGTCGGCTGGCCTGTAATCAGCCTCCGGTTCGGGTACCGGG
>JAGWRJ010000555.1 GCA_028869725.1 Alphaproteobacteria bacterium
CACGCGCCCGTAGCTCAGTTGGATAGAGTACCAGGCTACGAACTTGGTGGTCGGGAGTTCGAATCTCTCCGGGCGCGCCATCTCCGGACGAAGGCCAGCGAATGCAGCATTCGCTGGCCTTTTTCTTTCGGCTGTCCGTTCGCCATACCGCCTGACACGTCGTTCACGGCGCTCGGATCCACGGCCGCGATCGACCTGCCGCCCGCAACGATCCGCGCGACCGTCAGCGGTGGCACACCGTCCGGGCTCTATGCCCGCCTGGCGCGCGTGCCCGTCTGATCGAGTGGCAGGGCCGTAGCGCCGCAGTGCACCGCTGCGGAGATCAACTGCCGCCCTTGTGGTGCGCCGCCCACCATGCCGAGGCTTCTTGCTGGCCCTGGGCGATCTGGGCGGTGGTCATCATCGTAGAAAGCTCCGCGATGGCAGTGCCGGCCATTTTGTAACTGTTCGTTCCGGGCTTGAAAGAGGCTTTCGACAACTTGCACCACTTATACGCTTCAACGTAGTCTTGCGGTACGTCTTGGCCGGTAACGTACAAACCGGCGAGTTTGGCCTGAGCCACTCCTAGCCCCTGATCCGCGGCGAGCCGTAACCACTTCAGCGCCTTGGTGTAGTTCACAGATACGCCCAAGCCCTGCTGGTACATGACGCCGAGGTCGTATTGCGCCATCCCGAGCCCTTGCTGTGCGGCGAGTCGATCCCATTTCAGCGCCTTGGCGTAGTTCTGCGGAACGCCAGGACTATTGACGTACAAGATGCCGAGCATGCCCTGTGCCCCCGCATCACCCTGCTGCGCCGCGAGCCGAAGCCATTTCAGCGCCTTGGCATAATCCAGTGGCACGCCTTGGCCTTTGCCGTACATGAAGCCGAGGTTGTACTGCCCAGCGGCATTACCCTGCTGCGCCGCGAGCCGAAACCATTTCAGCGCCTTGGCGTAGTCCCGCGGGACGCCCAGGCCGTGGTAGTACAAGAGGCCGAGACTGGCTTGAGCTATGGCATGCCCTTGCCGTGCCGCGAGGCGAAACCACTTCACAGCTTTCGCGTAGTCCTGTGGTACGCCTTGACCTTGCACGTACATGATGCCAAGCATTGCCTGCGCAGGGGCATCACCATGCTGCGCAGCGAGTCTGAAATCAGCCGCAGCCGCAGAATAATCGCGAGCTTTGTACGCTGTCATTCCTGCACTAACGGAACCGTACTGGCGGGTACAGGCCGCCACCAAAAAGCACAGCAGGCAAGCAACAAGAATCGCGCGCTTCATCGGTCGCCCCCAGATCCTGGGCGGATCATCCCGCCGCCAGCACTCGGGAGCAACACGCCAGCTGGGGCAGCACGCAGCGCAGCGCCACGTCGCGCCGCGCGTCGAGTCTGGCGGGCGGCCCGTGAGGCCAGCCGGTGCACAGACGATCTGCTGCCGCTCAACTCAAGTGCGCAAGCTGGTGCATTTGATCCGTGCGAGAAAAGCTATCTAGGATTGCAGCCAGCGCATGAACCGGCCTGCAATTTTCTCTCCGAATCGAATTACCATTAACGTAATAAATAGAACTGCGATCAGGTAATATATCTTTATAGATTTAACGCTAATCATATAATATATGATTCTATTACTAAGATAAAGCGGTAGCGAGGCATCCAACGACGCGAACTGACATTCGTGTATAGTATTCACTCCGCGACATGTTTCAAGGCAAGCGGCTGGCGGTGAGTCAAAACGCCCATACGAATTACAATTTAGATTCCAAGTGTCTTGAGATACTTTTGAAAGGCACGCATCGGTTCTTTTCTCGGATTGTTCTTCAAAGGCTTTGCGAGATATATTGTGAGCCGCCAAATATTTATTTGTACACTCTGAGTAAACGGATTGCCGCCAATTGTCTATAGAATCGTACCTGTTACCCACGGCTGCACTATAATTTGAGCGCACCACTTGTGCAGCAAATATGGCTGACCCAAGAACTGCGACAAGCGACAACGTGAGCCGTAATTTTTTTCGATTAATGACCATTCTTTATCAGCTTCTCATAATCTAGAAATCACGGTCGCCCCCAGGCGGAAGGATTTTTTCAGTCTCGCCTGAGGAAAGTGCTCCGTATCGGCACGCAGTAGCTCCGCGAGGGCAGCGCAGTCATCGGACAGCCCGAATTGCGAGAGGCACAGAAGCATGCGCGCGAACACGTGATCGAGAGACTGCACCTCTATCCAGTCGTGCAAGTCGCGCGCCCTCGAAAGCGTGAACTTGCCCGGGGATCGATCGATCCCGCAGCCGATCAAAAAACTCGCGGCCGCTACCTTTACCGATGCGACGCACTGGCGGCTGTCCCGCATCTCGCTAATATCGATCTCAGTGAGCGGCGAAGGCGCCCACCCTTGCAGCTCGCCGTGCACCGGTATCAGGAGCGCGAGCACGGGTTCGGCTTCTCGGATCGTCTCACGCCCCTTGCTGCCGATACGCTCGAAAACCCGCAGATGCTCGTCGAGGTTCACGCCTGGGCCCTGAAAGCCGTCCCCTGGGTCGCGCTCGTTTTCGAGGAGCCAGCGGATGCGCTCCGCGGTGGCTGCTGGGCCCTGGCTATTCATGACGCCCCCGATGCACTCAGGCGCTCGAGCCTATGCCCGCAACGGCCATATTGCACGGCCGCCGGTGGCCATTGGTGGACTGTATGCGAAGGCGCAAGTCAAGCAGCCATGGAATGCTAACTTTACCTTTAAAATCAGCAATTTAAGCACATAATCTGGCGGAGAGAGAGACCGCCTGAATGTCCGTAACAAAGATCAAGGCACACCAACGAAATCTAACAAATATGCCTTACCTAAGCCATCCACGAGGATTATAGCCCAACTGACTACAACGAGACCCAACCATATCCAAGCCGAAATGGCATACTGACTGGCATACCCAAACTCAATCCGGAACCTCCAGCCATGGCTCTCCTTACCGACACCAAAGCACGTAGTGTCAAACCTGGAGGCGCCCCACTTGCACACGGCGGAGTCACTGGACTGGCGCTTCATCCCTCCCCCAATCACAAGGGCCAAGGCAAGTGGGTTCTCCGCTATGTCAGCCCCGTCACCAACAAACGGCGCAATGCCGGGCTAGGTAGCTACCCCGATACCAGCGTCGCCGACGCGGCCCAGCAGGCTCGCCTCATGCGTGAACAGATCGCCCACGGGCAGGACCCGTTGGAAGTCAAAGCGACTGAGGCCAACAAGCCACGCATGCCTCATCTACGCGAGGCAGCGGAGTTTCTGCATAAGGAGTTGACACCCGGCTGGAAGAACACCAAGCACGCTCAGCAATGGATCAACACTCTTACCGAGTACGCTTTTCCGCTGATCGGCGCCATGCCCCTCGACCAGATCCAGCCACGACATATTGCCGACGTGCTCCGACCTATTTGGTTGGACAAGGCTGAAACGGCCGGCCGGGTGAAACAGCGCCTACACGCCGTCATGGCCTGGGGTTGGGCACACGGCTACTGCCACTCCAACCCCGTTGATGTGGTAGGGCATCTGTTGCCGCTTCAACCGGGCAAGACTGTCCGCACGCAACACCAGCCTGCTATGCCTTGGCAGGACATTCCATCGTTCGTCAAGAAGCACCTGCATCACCCTCACGACGTCACCATCGCAGCACTGGAGTTCCTGATACTCACTGCTGCCCGCTCCGGCGAAGTTCGCGGAGCGATGTGGTCGGAGTTTGACCTGAAGGCAGCGATCTGGACACTACCCGCAGAGCGGATGAAGGCGAAACAGGCACACCGAATCCCCCTCTCCAAACAGGTACTGCGCCTTCTCAAGAGACAGCACGGGCTGCATGAAGCTCTGGTGTTTCCGTCGATACGTGACCAGAAGGAACTCTCGGATATGACCTTGACGGCCTTTCTTCGACGAGTCAAAGCTGTCAGTGACGTTGCCAACCGCACGGCAACTGCCCATGGTTTCCGCTCAAGCTTTCGCGACTGGTGCAGCGAGAAGGGGTATTCGCGTGACCTGGCAGAGAGAGCTTTGGCGCACACAGTGCAGAACAAAGTCGAGGCGGCTTACCACCGCACGGATCTGCTTGAGCAGCGCCGCACATTGATGCAATCTTGGGCAGACCATGTTGCGTCCGGCTTGGAAGTATTGAAGCGATGAACGGTGCCAATCACGACGAACTTCGATTGATGCCACTCCTTGCCGCCCTTGAAAACATCTCCAAACCCGCACTCAATCTGGAGCAGGTACTCGATCTTGCCATGAAGGGAGATGTGGGCTTGTATGTCCGGATACCGCCGGGAAGAGTGGCCTACGTCGATCCAAGCATACCCGTCATCACTCACCGTCGGTCAGGCCCATACTTCGCGATAGATTGGGGTCTATCCTTTTACCACCCCCGATCCGACCGGATTCATCCCGAGGTGACTCACCTTGCTCTCGATCCAGATCAGGCTGAAGATTTAAAGCTGAGAACGTCCACAGACGAAATGGTTTTTTCCTCTGGTCTCTCACTGCATCCTGACAGGATCCTGGCAGAGTCAGGTTGGTCTGTGCCGTGCCAATACGGTGCCTCTTTGGTTGTCTGCCCGGC
>JAGWRJ010000556.1 GCA_028869725.1 Alphaproteobacteria bacterium
CCATGTGGATCGGACATTCCCCCTCGCACAGGCGGGCGACGCACAAGCCTACATCGAGTCGCGCAAGAACACCGGCAAGGTCATCCTCGTTACTTGAGGTGGGCGCTCGGTTGTGGGCTGCGCAATGACGCTAACCGGCCATTATGTGCATCGATCGATCATGTGCATATTGGTTGGGCTTGCTGCCAGCAAAGGCCTAAGAACATAGGCCGCAAACAGTTTGGGGCTGCTGTTGGCTGCACATAATTTTGGTAGTCAACTGGGGTGGTATCACCACCTCAGGAGAGCACCATGGATCCGATCGGTTTGCTTCATGCCAGGCCCAAGGCCTGGCTGGCTGCAAGCGTATTGGCGCCGCACGCCGCTGCCTTCGCCACCTATCTGACGCACGCTCGATATTCCTCTCAGAGTTGTGGCACCTACGTCGCGAGTCTAGCGCATCTGGGGCGTTGGATGAGCCAGTGCTGCCTTCCCCTTTGTCAGCTCGACGAGGCGGCGGTAGAACAGTTTCTCGACAGGCACCTGCCGCGTTGCGACTGTCCCAAGCCAGTGGTGCGTACGCACAGTGCGCTGCGCGCTGCGTGCACGCACCTGCTTAAAGTACTTCGCGAACAGCGCGTGATCGCCGAGCGTGCCGGTGCGAGCGGCCCTATTGCCGAGGAGTTGAACCGATACGACGCGCATCTGCGTGAGGCCCGCGGGCTCAGCGAGGGGACACGCCGCACTAGCCTGCGCCTGGTTCAGCGCCTGCTGCGGTACAAGTTTGCCGGCGGACCGGTGGTGTTCGCGCAGCTGCAGCCGGAGGACGTGCGCCGGTTCATCGCCACGCAGCTGGATCTTCGACGCACGACTTCCAACGCCACGGCGCTGACGTCGGCGCTGCGCGGGTATTTCCGTTACCGTACGACCTTGGGTGATCGGGCCCATGGGCTGGTCGGCGTGATTGCCTCGCCGGCCCATTGGAGCTTGGCCCCGCTGCCACGTGCGCTCAGACCCTTTGAGGTCAAGCGGCTGCTCAGCTCCTTCACTGCCGAGCTACCGTCTCCCCGCCGCGGCTATGCCATGGTGCGCTGTGCGCTGGATCTGGGTTTGCGCAGCAGCGAGGTGGCGCGGCTCCAGCTCGCCGACATTGATTGGCGCGTCGGCACCGTGACGCTACGGCACACCAAGTCGCGTCGCGAGGATGTTTTGCCCCTGCTGGCGCTCACCGGCCGCGCGCTGGCCGACTACCTGCGCTACGAGCGCCCCAAGACCAGCAACCCCGCCGTCTTCGTGCGCCGCCTGGCCCCGCACGATCAACCCATTAGCGCTCATGCCGTGCGGCGCGTGATCCGCGACGCCTTCGGGCGCATCGGCCTCACACACGGTCGCTCTCATGCGCTACGCCACACGCTCGCCTGCCGACTGCTCGATCAGGGCGGTTCGATTATTATAAGGAGGTCGCCGATGTGCTGCGCCACCGCTCGCTCAACACCACGCTGATCTACGCCAAGCTCGATTATCCACGATTGGCGGCGGTGGCCTTGCCATGGCCGGGGAGTTCAACATGAGCGCCCCAACCATAATGCAGAGGGCACGGACGTTCCTGGCCGAACGCCGTCGCTTAGGTTTCCAGGCGCGTAACCCCGGCTACGCGTTGATCAGCTTCGCGCGATTTGTACAACGTCGCCGTCATCACGGGCCACTGACAGTGGCGCTGATGGCCGAATGGGCCCGGCGCGATAAGGCACAGCGTGGCACCGCCGAGACCTGGGCGCGACGACTCAAGATCCTTCGACCTTTCGCCCGTTGGATGCGGCAGTTCGAGCCACGCACCGCGGTACCCGATGAGTCGAATCGCGTGTCCGCTCGGGGTCGCGATCCGACCTCCCCGCGGACCGGCAATGTACGGCCAGAAGCGGTCCTAAAGCCATCCGGACTCCAGGCCGCAAAGCGCACGTTTCCCGTCACGACAGCGAAGGCAATGCCGTGGCTTAGCGCGGCACCGAGCGGGGCGCCCCTGGAAGTCAGCAGCGTGTCGGATGATGCGGGCACCTCCGTTTTAGATTCAATGTTCGGCAGCGAACAGATATGGCTCTCCGTTGCGCGCACGATTCTGCTCAGCGTTTGGGTTAGCTCTGGGTTTGACCAGGCCCCCGCTCCGAAAATCAAACAAGGTAAGGTCATGAATATCAAGCGTAACAGTGCCGCGTTTGCGGCGTTTATTGGGCTCGCGGTTATGAGCGTTCCGGCGTTTGCGGATGATCACGCATACGCTGATGGACCCGTTGTCAACGTGGCGGCGATCCGAACTGAATATGGGAAGTTCGATGAGTACATGAAATATCTCGACACCACGTGGAAGGCCGAGCAGGAAGCGGCCAAGCGGGCGGGATACATCATCAGCTACAGGGTGGTCACGGTAGAACCACGCGGCGAAAATGATGCGGACATTTACCTGGTTACCAACTACAAAAACTGGGCCGCCTTTGACGGCGCGACAGCCAAGGCCGATGCGATAGCAAAACAGGTGGAAGGAAGTTTGGCAGCGTCAAACGAAGGCGCGGTCGATCGCGCCAAGATCCGCCGAATTCTCGGTTCGTGGACCGGACAGGAACTCGACCTGAAGTAGCAAGCGGATCGTCACTACGAGAACAAGCCGGACCTCGCGTCCGGCTTTTTTCTGTGGCGCGCCCGTGCAGGCCTGCGTACGAGCGGCCGACCAGCATGAAACGGGCCAGTCGCGAGGTTTCATTCCTGGTAATCTGTTGGTGTTCGGTTTTCCAATGCGCGAATATGCGGGGCACCCTATTGTGTCGCTTTCGTCCGTACCGTTTCTCTCAGTTCGCGATCTGATCCGGCTCTTCACACTGTCTGCTCTTGCCCTGCTGATCAGCGTCCTCGGCGAGCTAGTGCTCGCAGTGGTCCTCATGATGCTACCGTTGGGCTTCGCCGCCGTCCTCAAGGCGCTACCGTTTGCCTTCGTTTTGGTTGCCAAGACATCGGCTGGGCAGGATCTGGTCCTGTTCCTCTGGGCCGCCACCACTGGCGCCTTCTTTGTATTTGGGGTCGGACGTCACGCATGGAAGATACGGGCTCGCCGGATAGCGCTCATTGCCGGGGCCATCAGTCCCTGGGTGGTGCTGGGTTTCGCCCAGCTCGAGGGCCACCTCTGGCCATCGCTTCGGGAGACAAGCGGTCCGCTGGACAGCCCGCTGATGACGCTGCCGCTGTTAGTTTGCGCCTTACTCACGCCTTGGCTGGCCGGGCGTGCAGCACGAGCCGGCGCACAACCGAGCACGGCTCCGCAATGACCCAGAGCAGCCGTTGATGCGGCGCTCGCGGCAGAGGAAGTCTTCAGTGTTCCGGCCAGCGCGTTGGCAGGTCAACGCACACAAATCGGCTGCCACATTGCGGACGTTCCCGGCGTCTGCTCAGGGTCGATTCCGGGCAATCGCTCCCTCGACGATTGTGTCCTTCGTGGGAATCGAGAAGCAGGAGGGGCCTGTAGCTTGAGGGTCAGGCCACCAATGCCTCAAGGTACGGCGTTATTACACGCCCCACACGGCAGATCCGTGCGTATCGATGGATCTCCGACATCGTGAAACGACTGGCCCGCCATGCCTCCTGCAACGCTTCAAGGGCTACATCGAGGCCGATCTTGTTCCGATATTTGAAGAGATCGGCGAGGGTATTCGCCACGTTGTAAACCCGCACGATCTGGCCTTCTACGGGGTGAGCCTGAATACCTTGGGTAAGCGCCGGTCCGCCAAAACGCACAACCTGCAGGGGAGGGTAGCGAAGCATGGGGCGTCGGGCCCGCCGGTCTATGGCAATCCAGATCTGGTGCGGTAGCTGCGTGTCGATCCCGTGAAAATCCAGTGCGGATAGGAGACAGATGGCCGCCCTGGGTGCAGCTACCGCGACTACAGCCAGATAGGTGCGTCTGGTAGCAGGGCGATCGGCCAACCGCCAGGCGCGACGCATTCGAGTTTCCCTGCTCGAACCAGACGGCTCATATGGACGCCGCCCTGAAGGCAAGTGACATCTTCATTTCTGACATAGAGGTGCGGCTGCAGTCTTATATCCGGCCTACTGGTGCAGAACTTCGTTCTGCGTGGCCCCGATGAACTCCGCCGAGAGAAGCCTCATCTAGTTGAAGGACTCGAAGTCCAAGACACTATTCAGGTTGATTCCCTCACGGTCCGACCTGTTCTGCCCATCATGCGATGCCACCTGCTCAACTCGTTCGGCTGTTCCTCCAATAGGTTACAGTTCCGTCGCAACGGCTATCGCCGTGCGACCCCAGTTCGGATCAAAACTTCGGTCGTGAGCCAGAAGCGCCCAGATCGTGCGTGCCATCTTGTTGGCCAGCGCCACGATCGCAACATTCTTCGGCCGTCGCGTGAGTACCGCCTTGAGCCAGGGATCCATCACTCGGTCCGCTCGACTCTGCGTGAGCATGACACTGCGGGCGCCGTGGATCAGCAGGGTTCTCAGGTACGGATCGCCGCGCTTGCTGATGCCGAGCAGCTTCACCCGACCGCCGGTGCCCGACTGTCGCGGGACCAGACCCAGGAAGGCGGCAAACTCCCGCCCCGAGCGGAAGCTGCGGGCATCGGCTACCGTCGCCACCACTGCGGTCGGCGTCAGCCGACCCACCCCAGGAATTGTGGCGAGCCGCTCGCAGTCGCCTTCTCGGCGTTGCCAGCTGCCGATTCGACGCTCAAGTGCCCTCGATCCGCTCCGTCAGACTCTGCAGCCCCTGAAGCTGGCTCAACAGTTCCGCACGCAGCAGCTCCGGTACCGGACAGCCCGCCGGGTCCGCCAGCACCGGCCCAGCCTTCTCCCTCAGGGCTCGAAAGCCCTTTGGGGCGACCACGCCGAATTCGTAAAGGAGACTCCGCACCTGGTAGGCCTGCATCGCCCGGATCTTCACCAGCTGCGCGCGCATGCGGTGCAAGGACAGCACGGCCTGCTGCTCCTCGGTCTTCAGCGCAACAAAGCGCATCCCGGGACGCTGCGCAGCTTCCCAAATGCCTTCGGCATCCGCGGCATCGGTCTTGTTCGTCTTCACGAATGGCCTGACGAACTGCGCCGCGATCAGCCGTACTTGGTGACCCAGGCCGCTCAGCACCCGGCCCCAGTAGTGGGCCGAGCCGCAAGACTCCATGGCCACAATGCCGGGAACTCGCCGGGCGAAGAACGCCGCCACCTCAGACCGCGCCAGCACCTTGCGCTTGATCTCACCCGTATCCGGCTCAACCCAATGCACCTGAAAAACCCGCTTTGCCAAATCCAAGCCGTACGTCGTAATGTTCATGGTGGATCCCCTGACCCTCGAGTGGATGACAGACACCTCCACTCTGGCACAACGATGCCGTTCGGGCTTCAGG
>JAGWRJ010000557.1 GCA_028869725.1 Alphaproteobacteria bacterium
AAGGCTGCGGCCTCGTCATACAGGGTCTCAAGAATGCGGTTGTAGATTTCCGAACCCAACGGAACCTGGGATCTGGAAATAAGGCCGCGCATCACGCTGCTCTTATCGACAGCAGCAGTCGCTTTGTCGCTCATGATTATAATCCTTCCAGGAATTGGTGGTCTCTTACACCGGTCGGGACATGAGTCGGTGATAGTTGAGCCACCAGTTCCATTGCGTATCATCCTTTGTGAAACCCGGATAGGTGTAGCCGCCACCGGGCCATCCTTCCGGCTTCTTATTCCCGCTCAGTGCCTGATATTTCAGCGTCATATGCTTGCTCATGGCGCCGCGCGCATTGCGCATGATCTGCGGCCACGTATCCGCATCATCCTGCTCAATCACACCTGAGGTCCCTGATTGCTGAATTGCATTCTGAAGCATGTCACGCTTCACCTGCTCGGGAGCGTCTTTTTCGGCAAAGATATAATTGACGAACTCAAAATGGTTCGGGCCCCGCGGCACATAGGCGTGCAGTGCCAAGGCGCCCGATGACCCACCATCAGTGCGCGGTGCGAAGATGAAGAGAATTAGGATGTTCGGGAACATGCCACCAACCTGAGGAGGGATGGTCGCCAGCATCTCCACTTGCTCTGCGGATAGGTTCTTGAACAGTTGTGGCACCAGATCTTTGGTGATACCCGGGGGAGGCAGAAGGTTCAATCGTTCTTCGACCGATTTGCCCTCGAACTTGATATCCGAGAACATTTTGAAGGTCTGTGCCGCCTCAATGCAGCGAAGTGAATGGCCCTCATCGCAGCTGACATCAACGCCGTACATGCCAGGGGCCATATCATAGATTGAGTCCGGGGTGCTCCCCATTACGCCGCCTTCCATGAGCGAGCGGTGCAATGTGAGCGTGTGGAAACCGTCGGATGCCGATTGTTCAGACGCAATCTTCCAGTTCGCCGGGATCATAAATCGCTGCGGCGGTCCCAAAAGCTCAAGTCCGCTGTCAGTTCGGCAAAACAGCTGATCAAAGTAAAATTTCATGGGACCGAGAAACTCTTCAAAGGATGGACCTTCGATGTTCCAGGTCGCGAAGATCAGACCACCATAGACATAGACCCGCGCCTTTTTCAGCCCTAGTTCGGATTTAGACCGCATAGCGCCGTGCATCTGCTCTTTTTCTATGGGCGCACCAATGAAGTCCCCGTTGGGTCGGAATGCCCAGCCGTGATAGATGCAGCGGTGGACATGGGAATTACCGGCTTCGGCTGTACAAACGCGCATACCGCGATGCGGGCAGACATTCAATGAGACGTGGATTTGCCCTTCGCGGTCGCGCGCCACGATGACATTATCCTCGCCCATATCCCGAACGATGAAATCTCCGGCTTTTGGAATTTCGCTTTCATGGCCCAGAAGCAGCCAAGTGCGACCGAAAATCCTTTCCATTTCATAACGATAGAGCTCTTCGTCGCTCATAACACGAAGTTGAACCTCGTGCATCTCAAGGTTGATGAGGTCGTCAATCGTGGCGCCGTCGCTCAAAGCGAGGCTTGGTTTTGTGAGCATTTCCACTCTCCCAACGTTATTGAACCCATGATACAGATTGATCAGCGATTGTTCAAGATGTAAAATCAGCTCGACGGAGGAAATCATGAGCGAAAATTCAAAAGCTGGCCGCTTTAAGGTCGTCATCGACAAAGCCGCATGCTGCGGCTATGGCATCTGTGCTGAGATCTGCCCGGATATATACAAACTTGATGCGGGGGGTATGGTGTACGTCGAGGAGCCCATCGTCCCCCAAGGTCTGGAGGAAAAGGCGCGCGAAGGTGCCGAGGCTTGCCCCCAATCTGCACTTGCGATCGAGCCGATCTGATTGCAGGTGTCGCTGTGCTGTGCGGCGGCATGCAGTTCTGGAAGTCCAACCATGGTGCGTAGACTGGACCAAACGGACGGGGCATCGCCACGAGAGCAGCTAATAATCCGCTCCGATAGTCCAGCCCCTGCAAAGGCTCTAGTTGGGGCCAGGGGCTGGACGGGTAGGGGGGGGCAGAAGGCGGCACTTTCGCTTGGTGTCCCTGTCTAGTCCCGGGGAGCGTCTGCAGTGCTGGCGATGCCTGCGCGCTCGCCTTGCGCGCCTTATGCGGTTCCGGACCTGGTTGTCCTATCCGGCGGCAGGTCAGTGTTATGGCTGGTCGCGCGAAGGGAGGAGCTCGCGAAAGCGGTAGATACCCAGTCATGGAAAAGGACCGATTCACTGATGAGTTCTAGCGAAGCCGGCGCCGCCGCACTGTTTAATCGGTTTGGGACCTATATTCTGCCGGGGCGCGTCAACGATCCGCGGCGCGGAATCGATGAAGCGAAGGAGGCCGAGCGCATCGGCCTTGGCGGGGTCTGGATATCGGAGCGCTACGCTTCCAAAGAGCCAGCGGTACTCTCTGGTGCGGTGGGCGAGGCTACCTCAAAGGTCCGGATCACCGGAACAATGTATATCACGATGCGGCACCCGATCGTGACGGCGAGCGTCGCCAATCTCATGCAGGCCATGACCGGTGACCGATTCCAATTGATGTTGGCGCGTGCCGTCCCGGCCTATCTGGCGATGATGGGATCGCGCGCGATCACATTTCCGCTATTGGCTGACTACATTTCGATATTGCGTCGGCTTTGGGCTGGCGAGACGGTCAAATATGAAGGGATTCTCGGCGCCTATCCGATGCTCAAGCTAACCGACAGATATGAAGGGCCGCCGCCGCGGATTATCTTTACCGCGATCGGTCCCAAGGCGCTGGCGTTTGCTGGTGAGCACTGCGACGGTGTGTTGCTGCATCCTTTCGTTGCCCCTAGCGGCGTCGCCAATTCGGTCAAGATTGTTCGCGAGGCTGCCGAGAAGGCGGGTAGAGATCCCGCCTCTGTGCGCATCTATCACAACATAATCGTCGCACCTGATCTGCCGAAGGAAGAGGAAGAAGCTGTTGTGGGCGCGCGCGCCGTGACATATTTCGACTTGCCCACCTTCGGAGAATTGATCGTCGACATCAATGGCTGGGATCGCAAAGTCTTAGAACGGCTGCGCGCGCACCCGAAAATTGCTGCGCTGGGCGGCAAGCCAGCTGACCAGGCTTATACCCGTCAGGAACTCGTCGATGTCAGCCGAGTGCTGCCTCAGGAATGGCTGGACGAAGGTGCGGCGGTCGGCACAGCAGCGCGCTGCGCGAG
>JAGWRJ010000046.1 GCA_028869725.1 Alphaproteobacteria bacterium
CGGCCACGGACAAAGGCCGGGAAAATGGCCTTCAGGCGGTCGATCCACACCAGTTCAGCCGGCACATACCAGTGCAGCCGACGCGGTTTGTGGTAGGCGGCCCAGACGGTTTGCGCCACAGATTCCGGCGGCAGCAACCGAAACATGCCGCGTTTGGGTGCCGTGGCATAAAAGACATCTTCACTGGGTTTGCTGCGGTCCCCGGAACGATTGGGCGTGTTGCGCAGGATTGCGGTATCGATCAGCCCCGGTAGGACATCAGCGACGCGCACACCGAAGCGGCTGAACTCGATGGACAGTGCCTCGGCAAGACCTTTGACGGCAAATTTGGTTGCCGAGTAAACGGCAATGCGCGGCATGCCATGTGTTGCCGAGGATGACGAGGTGATGAAAACGAGTGCGCCTGGAGTCGCCTTGAGTAAGGGAAGCGCGGCATAGATGCTGGCGATGACGCCGATGAGATTGACCTGCACAAGGCGCACGGTGGCATCGAACGGCACGTCCTCAAACCAGCCGCTTTCGCCAATACCGGCATTGGCGAAGAGCAGGTCGAGCTTGCCGCCAGTCTCCTGCGCGAAGGCCGACAGGCTTGCGTCCAGCGCCTGCTTGTCGGACACGTCGACACAGGCAGCGTAGCAGTTCTCGCTGCCGATTTCCTCTTCGAGAAGGCGCAGGCCTTCGCGGTTGACGTCGGTTATGCCAACGAACCAATCCTGCTGGCGGAACAGCCGCGCCGTCTGCCGCCCCATGCCACTTGCGGCGCCAGTTATGAAGATAGATTTGCGGCCGCGGGCCTTGCCCGCAATGGGTGTATCAGACATGCACCGCGCGCCCCTCTGCGTGCCGCCTCATGAACAATATGACGTGACGACCTTGAACCAAGACCCCATCCTCCCCCAGTACCGCATCAGTCTAGCTTTGCCGTGGCAGCAAGGCCAAGAGTGCTGGGCGATTGGCCCTCAGAAATCGAGACCGAGGTCGAGATTGGGGGCAGAATGGGTGATCGCCCCCGACGAGATGTAGTCGACACCGGTTTCGGCGATGGCGCGCGCGGTATCAAGGGTCACATTACCGGAAGCCTCGAGGACGGCGCGCCCGCGGCACAGGGTAACAGCGGCACGAAGGTCACTGATCGACATATTGTCGAGAAGAATGGCATCGACACCAAGATCGAGGGCCTCTTCCAGCTGCCCCAGGGTATCAACCTCCAGTTCAATCCGGACCATATGTCCAAGTCCGGTGCGCAGTCGCGTGACAGCTGCCGCGATGCCGCCTGACGCCACCAGATGGTTGTCCTTGATGAGCACAGCATCGTCGAGACCAAACCTGTGGTTGAAGCCGCCGCCGCAGCGCACCGCGTATTTTTGCAGTGTACGTAATCCCGGCAAGGTCTTGCGGGTGCAGACGATGCGCGCTTGGGTGCCCGCTACCGATTCAACGAGCGCGCGCGTGGCAGTGGCCACGCCACTGAGATGGCCGGCAAAATTGAGGGCTACCCGCTCGGCCGAAAGCAGGGAGC
>JAGWRJ010000558.1 GCA_028869725.1 Alphaproteobacteria bacterium
CATCGTCAAAGGTGAGCGCGATTTCCTTGCCGTAATGGGCGCCAAACTGGCGCACGACATAGGTGGAGGGCAGGTGGGTGTAGTGCTCGTCGTCAATGTCGCCGGTCTTGCTGTCGATTTCGAGGGTGCGGCTGCCGGTTTGCGGCTCGGCTTCGACGCGCAGAATTTCGCCGGCACCTTCGGTGTCGATGTCGTTCTCGAAGGGAATCCGGTAAAGCGTGTTGGGAACGGGCGCACCATAAGGGCGGCCCATGACGCTCCATACGGCGGGATCTTCCGATCCCAGACGCCACACCGCATAGCCTGCAGGCTGATAGATGTCGGCAGCGTGGATGTCGTCGAAGGCCGTGGCCGCGTCGAGGAACCAGACGTCGTGTCGCTCGCCATTCTGCTCGTAGGAAAAGTGCGGGTTGTTGGTCGCACCGTCAAAGCGGACATCGGCACCCGCATCGTGGGCGTCGATCATCGCCTGCTGGAAGCTGAGCTCGTACGTACCGTCCTTGTTCCAGTCGTAGCCATAGGCGCCGATGGCGATGATGGTATGGCTTGGCGCCAGCACCTTCATGCGCCTGTCGAGCTGGTTTTCGAACCAGTCCTGCCCGGCCACGGCGCCCGGGTTGTCGGTCTCGGTGTGCTCGTCATAGGCCATGAGCACCGTGTAGTCGATCAAGCGGGCATAGGCGGCGAAGGGCCACGAATTGTCGTCAAATGGCGCTGCCTGGGCGATGGTCCAGCCATGCGGACGGAAGCGCTGATGCAGCTCGGCGAGGAACAGCCACAGATCGTGGTACGAACGGTGGGGGACGTTTTCGAAGTCGACGCAGATGCCCTGCAGACGATGGGCTTCGATGAATTGCGTGACCCCGTCGATCAGCGCCTTGCGCCGGGCCGGATTGGCCAGAAGGCTGGCAAGCTCCTTGCCATGAAAGGTGCCGCCCCAGGCGTTCTGCAGGACTGGCACAATGGCCGTATTCGGCTTGTTGCGCAGGATATAGCCATAGAGCCGCCCGTTGAACGACGCGTTCAGCGTGGCATTGGGGCCTGACAGATCAAGCCAGGTCGGCATGATGGCATCGAGCTTGGGCAATGCGTGCCGCAACGCCGGGTAGACATCATCTGCTGAGGCCCAGTTGGGGAAGAATGCGATCGAGAGAGGCCGGCCATTGCGCGGCAGCATGGCGCGCGAAAGCGGATGGGCGCGCATGCGCCGTTCATTGCGGGTACGGCGCAGGGATGCAAGGTGCGCCCGCCGGGCCCGCAGGCGCTGTGCCATGGATTCGGCGAGGTCGACAAGGCCAGGAGCTTCAGCCTTGCGCTCAAGCGCGGCCGTCTTGATGGCTACCAGCTGTCCGGGCATTTTGAGGCCCGACAGTGGTGTCGTCACGAACAGGCTGGCCAGAAAATAAAGTCCGACCAGGGTCGAGACGATGGCTACCGTCCAGCCAATCACGGAAATTCGCAGCGCGCGCTTGCCGCTCGCGTCGAAAAAAATCGGCTTATCTGTCATACGCGTTACGCCCCGAAGGCCAAGTCCTAGACCAGAGCGACTGTCTGATCGTGCCGGGAGATCTTGTCGGATCCTCGCCGATCGGCCCTGCCGCGCCGCTCTGTGCGACGGCGATGGGCGCCCTTATGCGTGGGGCTTTTGTCAAATCTACGGCAGCAAGTTGGCCGGGCTCTGCCCCCAAATGCTCTGATCCGACCTGCCAATGGGCGCGGGGTATATAAGGCAAAGCCTGCACGTCTACCATCTCCCCCCAAGCTCCGGATCGCGCAATCCGGCTCCTTGGCGCCATCTGTGCACACCATGCCAGGTGCCGATCAGCAGAGGTGGGAGCGGCAACGGCTACCTGCAAGAGGCGGTATGGTCAGCTAGCAGGGACGGGTACCCTCCGCATCCTATGGACTGGCGCGTGCTGTATCTGTGGATAGAGGCAGGTTTCTGCCGCGTTGTGGCGCGCAGGATCTGGCGCTGGCGCAATTGCGGCACGCTACCGGCAGTGGCGCTCAGCCCTTACCTCAGGTCAGGTAATTGTGCGACAGCCGATGATAAAGGACGCTGCGGAAACGGTTGTCCGCGCTGCAGAGGAACGCGTCGCGTCGTACGCCACCGCATCATCGCCATTACTTTCCGCTGGTAGCACCGCACGCATGCTCTGGTCCGGGCGTTTCGCAGGCAGTCTTGTGGATCTGTGACAATTCTAGGACATAGACTTTTGCGGCACCGGACATGCGCGCCAGGCCCGATTTTCGAATCAGTGGATCAGACCTTTGGCAGCTGCACGAATCGCTCATCTGCGCCCAGCTGCTCCAGTCAGAGCTTCCCATAGGACCTGTGGTCCCGCCGGCATGCCGGTCTTTCAAAGGGGGGCGTCGCATCGGGCGGCATTACCGTTCTTGCCGCACCGCCAGTGGCAAGGCCCCTGCGATCTCCGGCACACCAGGAGCCCGGCCTGGCAGGGGCGCGACTGGACCTCGATTGTTGTGCGACCGCGGGCTTCCGATAGACCCAAGGCGGGCCTTCGTCCGATCGGATCGCGTCGGAGTTCGTAACGAGCGAGGTAAACCTGCTTGCCCGCTGCTCCCCGTCTTTCCGGTAGGCAGGTCGTTGCAGTGGCCAGGCCTCGTGCCAGTTGCGCCAGACGGGCACTTTCCTACGAGCATAGCTATCTCATGGGCCTTGACTGCTTTGGCTCCGGCCCGAATTGCTGCAACTCTAAGAGATTGGCGCGATGACAGAGCTGGTGTATCAGGCACGGTGGCGTCGCCGTAGCTCAGTAGGATAGAGCACGAGATTCCTAATCTCGGGGCCACAGGTTCGAATCCTGTCGGCGACACCAGCTAAATCAACCGCTTGCAAGTATTTTGCGGTCCCTGTGGACGCGAACTGGTGGATTCCGTTGATGCGGACGCTGTCGGGCTACCAGGAAGCTGGGAGCGTGCTCATGCCACGAAACAGAAAGCCTTCACGCCAGGCGGGCGCGTCGGTATTGACGCGCAACGTCGGAAGTCTGCGCGCGAGTTCGGCAAATGCCACCCGGCCCTCCAGGCGGGCCAGTTCGGCGCCAGCGCAGAAGTGAATGCCACCACCAAAGCTCATGTGGTTTGAGGCGTCGCGCGCGATATCGAATTCGTCGGGCCGGTCAAATACACGCGAATCGCGATTTGCAGCACCGATCAGGGTCAGTACCTTCTCGCCGGGGCGGACTGTCTGGCCATGTATTTCCCGTTCTTCGAGCGCGGTGCGATAGGTCGCTATCAGCGAACTTTCATAGCGCAATGTTTCATTGACTACTCCCGGTGCATGTCCTTCCGGGTCACTGACAAGTGTGTCCCACTGGTCTGGAAAGCGGTTGAGGCACAAAAGCCCGTTGCCGATCATGTGTGCCGTTGTCTCGAAGCCTGCGCCGAACAGGCCGATGGCGACGGTGATCAGTTCATGATGGGACAGGGCATCAACCCCGCCTCCCGACTGAACCAGTGCCGTCGTAAGGTCATCGCGCGGATTCCTGCTGCGCTCTAAGAACAGCTCGTCAAAGAAGTCTTCAAGCCTGGCGATTTCGCGGTCGGCGACATTCAGTTCGTCCTCCGACAGCGCCCGCGCTTCAAATACAATAAAGCTCTGCGCAATGGCATCGATGATGGCAGCAAGTCTTGGATCGAAGGGATCAACGCCCAGCATGTCGCACATCACAAGTACAGGGAGCCTGTAGGCGAATTGGCCGATCATGTCGGCAGTGTGCGCCTGAGCCAGATCGTCAATTAACTGCGTCGTGATCTCCCGGATCCGCGGCTCCATCGCCCGGACACGTTTGGCGGTTAGTGCGCCTGTTACCAGTCCGCGTACCCGGGTGTGCTGGGGCGGATCCTGCATCAGGAAGACCTCGGAGAGCCAGCGGTAGGATGTATGGCCGAGCACGTTGAAATCAGGGCCGTAAAACAGCCGGATATTCTGGACGAAGTCGCCCTGGCCAAAGCCGGTGCGGTCCATCAGCGTGCTGCGTACATCATCGTGGCGGCTGACAACCCAATACCCATGGGCCGCCCGATGAATCGGGTCGTTTTCACGTAGCGCGGCAAAGGTCGGGTACGGATCAGCACGCAGGTGCGGGGCATTGGGGTCAAACGGGTTGATTGAAGAAGCCAACTGCGTCATGCACCCGCACCGCGTTATGTCGAAGAACTGCTTGTGGTACCCGGCGTGGGCATAGGATCTGCATGGTACCCGGTCAGACGCTGAGCACCTTCGGTGATCTCGCTCATCTGCGATCCGGGGGGATAAACCTCAACGCCCTGGGCCTCGAGCTTCTTCTTCGCCCAGGGTGGAACCACCCCTCCCACCATAACCGGCAAGTCAGGCCTGATCTTCCGGGCCTCTGCGATTGCCCGTTCGGCGACCTCGATGTGTCCACCGATGGAAATTCCCAGAAGATCCACTTCCTTGTCGGAGATGGCCTGAACGATTTCCTCCCAGCTTGCCATACCCGCCATCACCACGTCGAAGCCGGCATCGCGCAGGGCGCGGGCTACGAGTGAGGCGCCGCGCCAATGGCCGTCAAGTCCAGTCTTGGCGATGAGGATACGTGCGGAATTTTTCATAGGCCCTCCTAAACCGTGATCTGAGGGGCGACCCAGTCACCGAACACGTTGCGCCACACGTCGCCGACTTCGCCCAGTGTGACCTCTGCGTCCAGTGCATCCATCATGGCTGGCATGATGTTCTCGTCGCTACGGCACACCCGCTCCAGGTTACGCAGAGCGTCGGCAGCAGGCTTCTGTGCGCGGGTAGTGCGAACGTCCTTCAGCCGTTGCATGGCGACTTCGAACGCATCGCTTACGCCCACAAAGCCATCGACCTCAAATGGCGTTATGTCTGCCTTGAACTCGTTCACACCGACAATGATCCGTTCGCGGCGTTCCTGTGCAAGAAAGTCTTCGTGCTGGTTTTCGTGGGCACAATTGTGGAGCCAGCCAGAATTCAGCGTTGCAAGGAAACCGCCACGGGCCTGAATTTCCTCGAAGAAGGCCCATGCCCTTTCGATCAACTCAGCGGTCAGGGATTCAACGTAA
>JAGWRJ010000559.1 GCA_028869725.1 Alphaproteobacteria bacterium
CGCCGTACGTAAAGAGATCTTCGAGAATTCCTGGATGCGTGCCGAACGTGGCGATGCCAACGATACACGCGGTGTCATCGCCGAGCTCGCGAAACTGCGTGCCGAAAAGGCCAAGCTGCTCGGCTATCCCAATTATGCCGCCTATGCGCTGTACGATCAGATGGCCAGAACCCCTCAGACTGTTCAGCGCTTTCTGGGACAGTTGATTGAGCCTGCCGCCGCGAAGGCGGCTTCAGAGGCCCGTGAGATCCAGGCCATGATCAAGAAGGACGGCCAGAACTTCAAGCTGGAGCCTTGGGACTGGGAGTATTATGCCCAGCAGGTACGCAAAGCCAAATACAACATCGATCAGAGCGAGCTGCGCCCATATTTTGAGCTCAATCGCGTCCTGAAGGATGGCGTGTTCTACGCCGCTCATGAGCTCTATGGCGTTACATTCAAGGAACGCCACGATCTTCCTGTTTATCAGAAGGACGTGCGGGTATTCGAGGTGTTCGACAAGAACGGATCGCCCCTCGGACTGATTTACTTCGACTATTTCAAACGCGACAACAAAGAGGGCGGAGCGTGGATGAGCAACTTCGTCCAGCAGTCGAAGCTCCTCGGTACCAAGCCAGTCGTCTACAATGTTGCCAACTTCACCAAGCCCGCGCCCGGCCAGCCGGCACTGCTCAGCTTCGACGACGTGACCACAATGTTCCATGAGTTCGGGCATGCGCTGAACAGCCTGTTTGCCGACCAGGAGTACGAGACGTTGTCGGGCACCAACACGGCGCGTGACTGGGTCGAGTTCCCGTCACAGTTCAACGAGCACTGGGCGCTTTATCCGAAAGTACTCGAGCACTACGCTGTCAACTACAAGACAGGCAAGCCAATCCCCAAGGAGCTGGTGGAGAAGCTGCGGCATTCGCAGACGTGGGATCAGGGCTATGACCTGGGCGAGCTTCTAGCCGCCTCGGAGCTCGACATGGCGTGGCATACGCTGCCGGCCAGCGCCCCGCTCCAGAACGTCGATGCCTTCGAGAGCAAGGCATTGGCGGAAAGCCACACCAATTTCCCCGATGTTCCGACGCGCTATCGCTCAACATATTTCCTGCATATCTGGGCCAACGGCTATGCCGCTGGCTACTATGCGTATCAGTGGACGGCAATGCTCGACGATGATGCCTACTCGTGGTTCCTGCATCACGGCGGCCTGACGCGAGCGAATGGTGAGCGCTATCGCGACCTGATCCTCGCCAAGGGGCATAGCGAGGACTACAACACCATGTTCAAGGCCTTCTACGGCAGGGCGCCCGAGATCGGGCCCATGCTCAAGGACCTGGGTGTGGCGTCCGACCAGCCCCGTAAACCCGCCAGCAAGCAGCATTGAATTTACCCTGACGTGGCGAAACTGGGGGAGAGCGCAGCTCTCCCCCAGTTTTGTCAGGCACGTGTGCCCGGCGCCGGGCCCAAGGCGCGTGGGTGCGCGAGGCGGCGCCCGGTCCGCTGCGACGCGGGGGCGGATGGGTATTGACCAGGGCGGCGCGGTTCGCCATAACGCCCATCCTGACTTGGAGCGCGGGCGTAGCTCAGGGGTAGAGCATAACCTTGCCAAGGTTAGGGTCGCGCGTTCGATTCGCGTCGCCCGCTCCAGTTTTTCCCGCAAAGAACAAAGGGTTGGTTGGCTCTTTTGGGCTCGTTTTCTGCTTCCCCGGCCATTTTGGCCGACATCGGGGAAGCAGGGGGAAACAGAAAAGCACAATTGCAAGGCGGCCGCGGCCGCCGGAAGCCTTGCTTCCAACTGTCCTGCGCTGCCGCGCGGCGACGCAACGTGAGAGACCCGGGAGTGGGTGTCGGAGCCATCAGAAACGCCTGCGGGAAGGAGACGGGACGGCTAAAAAAAGGATTTGTCCCGACCAGCCCTCCATAGCCCCGAAGGCCTGCCGTCAGCGCGGAGACTGCGATGACCAGCAATGCATAGATGCCGTGAGGTTTGTAGGCTTGGGGAAGTGGCCGGAACGCCAGCAACACCAGAAAGGCGAGTACAATAGGCAACATAAGCACGTTCACCACCTCTACCCCGATGTTCAGGGGCACGAGGTTGGGCACGCGCGCGACCGTTACCGCCCCACCTTAAGGAATATTTGCACTAATAAGTATGTCGCGCTCGATCTGATCCGCTTTTCGATGGCAGCTTCGAATTGCTTATAACGTGTAGGTGAGCCCAATCGAGATCTCGAAAACTGGTCGCTTTCGAGGGGGGATTGTCACTATCGTCTCTGCTATCCTGATCAGGATCGCACGCTGAGTTGATCTATTGTCGCTTGTGGTGAAGGTTCTCTAAAATCACGCGGCTGCAGCTTTGTATGGCTTAATCTTAGCCAGATCCTTAGAAACTTGACGCTTTGCTTCGAGCATGTCGAAGGCATTCTGAAGGCGCAGGAAGTACCCTTCGGAGAGACCAAAGAACTTGCAGAGACGCAAATCTGTATCGGCGGTAATACCGCGCGTTCCGGCAATGATTGCGTGAATGCGGTTGGGAGGCACGCCAATGGCATGTGCCAACTGGTTTTGGCTCATACCGATTTCACCCAGGAATTCGGCTTTCAGGATTTCTCCGGGATGCGGGTTGTGCAGTAGTGCCATTTCATTACTCCTTCAGTGATAGTCGACGATTTCAACATCGCGGGCTTCGCCATCTTCGACTGTCACTGGCTTGATCACGATGCCGGGGCGACGAAGGAACGCCTCCAACTGGCGCGTACATCCCGGGCCGAGCTGGGTCAAACGCCCGAGACGCATCGCTCCTCATTGCCATGATGGGATGGCCGCGGCGAAGCAGCCCCGCCGACGAAAATCGAGTGCGGTCCGCATACTGGCTGCCTTGTGGCCTAGCCAATCGAGACGGCCGTTGCCCTTCCGGCAAATTCGAATGCATTATCCGATCATGCAAGTGGGGGGATGATATGGCGCGGACAAGCACGCACTTAAAAGGACGGCGTGGGGCGATGCACGAGCAAGTTGTTTTGCGCCCCCATGCTGGTGCGAACCGGCTAGTCTCGATCCTGGTGCTGGCGATACTGCTTCCTGCCGCCAGTGCTGCCCACACGCAGCCGATGCCGCGTGTCGAGCGCGCGAGAATCAGTACCTCGGTAGGGTATGACCGTTCAGCGCCGTTCGTGAGCGATGCGCTTGTTAAGGCCCTGCCTGCTCAGCAAAGGCGCCGCGGCGCCGCGCCTTCGGCTTCCGCTATGGCTGCGCCAGCCGGAGAAGCAAGAATCGAACAGCGCCAG
>JAGWRJ010000560.1 GCA_028869725.1 Alphaproteobacteria bacterium
CGAGAAGAGCGATGGGAGGCGCGCTGTCCGCATAATGTCGCCACAACTCGCCACTGGCGGCCTGGGGTGGCCGTCGGCGTAAGGCGCGGCTCGCAAGAATGAGCTGCCAGACATAAATGATGTTCTGCAGAAAACCTGAGACGATGACGAGGAGACTGACGGGCGCGGCAGCAAGCGCCAGTACATGAACGATCAGACTGACACTCGCGTTCATGCGAAGCCCCGCTCCGCCAGAGTGAGCGAGGCAGCCCGCGCGGCGGCATCACCGCCGCCGCCGCGGGCAATCTCGCGCAGCCGCGCCACGCCGGCAGGACCGAACGCGGCCAGGGCTTCTGCAGCCTGAAAGCGGACCGACCACACCGTATCGTGCAGGAGTGGGTTCAGTTGGTCGATCAGCGCGACAAAGCCTGCTTCACGTGCCGCAATCGCGGCCGCAGAGCGTACCCGCCAGTCCTCATCGGTGAGGGCCTCGCGCACGACCGGTAGCGCTGCCGGATGCATCAGCCGGCCCAGCGCACTGATCGCCGCAGCCCTTACGAAACGACTTTGGGCATGGGCGGCCGCTGCAAGAGCCGGAATCACCCTGTAATCCCCAACGCCACTCAAGGCCTCTGCCGCAAATACGCGCACGGTGTCTGGCAGCTCCGCCCGACCAAGAAGCTCTTCACACCGCTGGGTCGCGCGCTGCGCATCGAGCTTCAGAACCTGCGCCAGCGCTGCGGACCATGGTTCCTGACGCGCCAGACCGTCGGCAATCAGCTGGTTCACATCTACCTCGGCGCCCATCCCCAGAAGTGCCCCGGCGGCGGCCAGGCGCAGATTGCCATCGACCTCATCATGGAGTGCCCGGCGCAGCGCTGCCTCGACCTTTTCGCCTTCGAAGGCCCCCAGGGCTTCGATCACCGCCAGACGTGCCTGCGCAGAACCCTTGCCGAGGCTCGCCCCGAGACGGTCATCGACGCCGAATCTCGTCAGCTGGTCCAGCATGCGTGCGCGATCGGCACCACGGACCAGGTCGAGTACCTGTAGGAGACATTCGGCGAGCAGCTGCGGTTCGTTGCGATAGGCCTCTAGCCTCTCAAGTGCCGTAGCATCGTCCTGCATCAGTCGCATATAGATACCGAGCACCGCGGTTGACGCCTCGGCATGACGGCGCGCAGAGCGATTGCGCAGCAGCCGCCCCCCGATCAGAAGCACCATCCAGAAGACGGCAAGTGCGGCCAGAAACCACGCCAGCGGCCAGAGGATTTGCACACCGATCATGGCTAGAACCGGTGCGTGATGCCGAAGATGATGTCGGTACGCGTATAAGGAGCCCCGGTCTCGTGGGCTGCAGAAAGTTGCAGCGCATTGGTCGCGTTCAGATCGACGGCAAGGCCGGCACTGACAGCCTCAACCTTGTAGGTGACCCCTGCACTGGTGTCCGGCGCGTTGGCGTAGCCCGCGTTCAACGACAGGCCACGCATCAGCCGGACAGTCCCGCGCAGCGCAAAGCCGGAGAGTGTCCTTCCGGCCGCACGGGTGTGGATGTAACGCGCCGAAAGCGACAGCGCATCACCGTGTTCCAGCATCAGCACCGGCTGTACCGTATCGACAGCGCCCGTCGGATACCACGCAAAGGAGCCATCAAGTCCAGCCACAACCTGAAAGCCCGTCCCGATCGATCCTAAAGGTGCGGTCAGGCTCGCGACAATGTCATGACGGGCCCGGTACACGGCATTGGGCGATCCGCCATAGCCCAGCAAAGCAGCGACCGGGCCAAAATTATGGCTGATCGCCATATGCAGATACGTATTGTCAATCTTGAAGCGTCGCGTCTGTTCCAGGCCAAGGCTCAGAATGGTCCGCGCATCGAGATTGCGGGCGATGGCGAGGTCCTCCTCGTGCCACGCGGGCAGATGCTTTGACAGCATGCTATACGAACCGACGACGTCCACGCGCCAGGCAGGCGCATTGCGAGCCTGTTCTGCCCTGTTGATCGCGCCGAGCAGCTTTTGCGCCTCCTGACTGGCAGGACCGACAAGAAGCGGAGCCAGGCGTTCGCGGGCCTGGGTGTTGTGTTCCTGGAAATACGCAAGGCGAGCATAGGCAAGGCGCAGATCCGCGTAATTCGGCGCAATGGCAAGTCCCTGGCGCAGTGCCGCTTCAGCGGCGCGATAATGATGGGCATTGGTATATGCCAGACCGAGATTGAGCCAGGCATCGGCATCCCTTGGCGCCGATTTGAGATAAAGTTTGAGATCTTGGATCGCAGCGGAAAAATTCCCACGGAGACGCTCCTCGACCCCACGCTGCAGCAGATTGGGGGTCTGCGCACGGCCCGGCTGCACAGCGAAGACAGCAAGTGCGAACCACCCCCAAATTCGTACTGCTCTCATGACGCCTGCCCGGCTCCTGGCAATAGCCGTGACAGGCGCACCAGAAGCTCGTCGGGATTGAAAGGTTTGCTGAGATAGTCGGCGGCGCCTTCCCGCAGCCCGGTCACGATATCCTGCTCCCGCTTGAGGGCAGTCAGCATGATCACCACCGTATCCTTGAGCTCTGGCTCGGCCTTCAGGCGGCGCAAGGTCTCAAACCCGTCGAGTACCGGCATCATGGCATCCAGAACGATGGCTGCCGGCCGCAGTTTATGCGCGCACGCCAGCGCCTCATGCCCATTTTCGACACCTACGAAGCGATAACCCGCCGTCTCCAGCTTATGCTCAAGGATGGCACGCAGCAGCTGATCATCATCTGCAACGAGCACCAAAGGTAGTTCGTCGTTCGTCATCTGAGTGTTACCCCGGGTGGTACTACGCCAAAATTGACGAAAGAGTTCAACCGACGCCCGCCGCCAATAGCATCCGGGCTACGCTGGGCGCG
Organism: Alphaproteobacteria bacterium; assembly: GCA_028869725.1. GTDB lineage: Bacteria > Pseudomonadota > Alphaproteobacteria > Micropepsales > Micropepsaceae > Rhizomicrobium. The sequence continues at coordinate 2,863 of JAGWRJ010000560.1, forward strand.
TATATTTTCTATGCCTACATTGGACTTAGTCACAAGGTTCCGCCTGCACCGGTGGGGTCCTGGTGCGGCAGTATCAGCCGCCTCTGCCGCCCCGACGTGTGCAGACCCGCATCTGAACCGAGAACAGTGTCTCAATGCGGGTGCCGCAGATGCTGCGCCCAGTAGCCGCGTTGAGGTCCGTCTGCATCTTGCCTGCAGAAGAGTAGACAATATGCATCTGGATGAATCTGCCTAAAGGTTCGCGCGGGCTCGCGTGCCCTTTTGGAAATCTTCTCTGTGGGCAGAGAGCCGTTTACCTCTTCCCTGCCTCCACCTCAGATCGCCCGCGCATGCGCTCAGGTCCAGCGTGCGAGCCGCCTGCCTTAAGCCCCGCCCGCTCTGATCACTGCCGGGGTCAGGGTTGCACATCGGTGCGCCATCTCATGGCGGCACCTGGGGGAGCGTCTGACGTTCCCGATGATTCGCACCAGGATGCGGCACGAGGTGGCCTTTCAGACCTCGTCGGTTGGGAATGCCTGCATGTGCTTCACGCCATTTTGGCCTTTAAATGCACCGACTTCGCGATTGTCCAGCCATCGCGCCGCGACGCGTGCCGCGCAGGCACCTGCCAAATGTGACTTTGATGCCGATCAATGATATGCAGTGAGCCAACAGGCATTGCTCACAGCGAAAAGGGCGTCATGTACCCCCCGCGGCCGATGTGACCAATGGGTGGCTTGATGCTCGGAACAGAGACGCAAAATGTTTCCGACTTCTGTCCGGCGAGAGGTCGTCGCACTTCTGATAGCCAAGTTCATCCTGCTTTCCGTCCTCTACGTTCTCTTCTTCTCGCCAAGCCATCGTCTGACCGTGACGACGCAGCGGCTTGAGCATCATCTTTTCGCGGACAGCGCATCCTAGGGGCCATCTCATGCACATTGTCGAGCTCTCCCGACTGCAGTTTGCCGTCACCGCACTTTATCACTTCATCTTCGTGCCTCTGACCCTGGGCCTTTCGGTTCTTCTTGGGATCATGGAGACGGTCTATGTGATGACCGACAAGCCGATCTGGCGCGACCTCACCAAATTCTGGGGCATGCTGTTTGGCATCAATTTCGCCATGGGCGTTGCGACCGGCATCACCATGGAGTTCCAGTTCGGCACCAACTGGGCCTATTACTCGCAATATGTCGGTGATGTCTTCGGGGCGCCTCTGGCCATCGAAGGTCTGATGGCCTTTTTCCTCGAAGCCACCTTCATTGGGCTTTTCTTTTTTGCCTGGGACCGGCTCACCAAGGTGCAGCATCTGACTGCCACCTGGGCGCTCGCCATTGGCTCCAACCTCTCTGCCCTGTGGATCCTCATTGCCAATGGCTGGATGCAGTATCCGGTGGGCGCCCGCTTCAACCCCGCCACCATGCGCATGGAAGTCACCAACTTCATGGCGGTGCTGTTCAATCCCGTCGCTCAGGCCAAGTTCGTGCACACCGTCAGCGCCGGTTACGTGACGGGCTCGATCTTCGTGCTCGCCATCAGTGCCTTTTACCTCCTGCGTGGCCGTCAC
>JAGWRJ010000047.1 GCA_028869725.1 Alphaproteobacteria bacterium
AGCGTTTCATGACGCCCTCCGGTTGGTTTTGCAGCGGGAAGTGGTCGTGCAGGCGGCGCCGGGCGACCCGGCGCAGCAGTTCTCGGTGAGGAAGCCGAGCAATGCATTCATCTGCGGGTAGTTGGCCCGGCACTGGATGACACGGCCGCGGCGCTCGTCCTCGACCAGGCCGGCGCGACGCAGGATGTTCAGGTGGTTGGTCAGCGTGGCTCCGGCCATGCCGGTGGCCTCGGCCAGCTCGCCCACCGCCATGCCCGCATCGCCCGCCCGAACCAGCAGGCGGAACAGGGCCAGGCGGCGCTCATGGGCCAGCGCGCCGAGGCAATCCAGTGCGGCTTTTGATTTCATATTTCCAGAATAATGGAAATATTTGGCGCCGGTCAAGCCCGAAAAAATGGGGTGCTTAGCTCCGGATCGTCCGGCATGGACAACGCATGGGACGGCCGGGAGCAGATATTCAACGCCTGCAGCAACCGGCGCTCAACCGCGGAACGATTAGGCGTTCTGTTGCCCGCGTTGTTGCGCGGAAAGCCCCTGCTCCATGTAGCCAACCACCGCGAATACCAGCAGCAAGATGCCAACGATCCAGCCGGCAAGCGCGAAGCTGCCAGGCAGGCGCAGGGCAATGGCGACGCCGCTGGCAACTAGGGCAAATGCAAGCACCAAGAAGCTGCGCATGCCGTACAGGGTTGCGAACGGCAAGTAGTGTGCACCCAGCAAAACCGCCATCGCCGGGAAAAACAAGTTGAGCCGGTACATCGCAACCGGTACGACGAGAAGCATGGAAACCGGGAGAACAAACGCAGCCTGCAGAGCCAGCCAACGAAACGGATTGGCGTGGCTAACCGAAGCTGGCCGGCCAGAACAACGCAGGGTCGCCGATGTAGCCGGGTAGATGAGGAAGCCGCCAACGACCAGCAAAATGATTGCCGATCGCGCCGAATGCCAAGTGCCGAGTGCCGCCGACGCAAGCCAAAGAAAGCCCGAGACAGACTGGCCGACAAGGCCACCCAGATAGATGCGTCTTACCTCGCTTTGCGCTTCTTTGATCAACACCGGAAGCCCCTCCCTGTCGTGCCGATTGCTGGCGAAGGCAAGAAGATAGGAGGTTTGCCTGGAGGCTTTGAGTGATGACTGTCACCTTGAGCAACTGACATCGCCCTACGCATTGCGACGTTCACGAAAGACGGCAATCCGCGAGCCTCCAGACTTAGGTAGCGCCATGCCCCGGGGCCACCTGCGGAAATGTCGCCAACCCGCGGCCAACGTGCGCCTTGGCCGGCCGGCCAATTCGTGCGTTGACGCGCCAAGCGCATGCGCCATCACCGCAGCAGCCGTGGCGGGCCACAGCCTGCGAAGGCCCAGCCGCAAAAGCGTCCTAGCTTTCCACCCTGTAGGCCTTGAGCTTGTACCAGAGGGTGCGCTCGCTGACGCCGAGCAGCCGGGCCGCTGCCGCCTTGTTGCCGCCGCTGCGTTCCAGCGCCGTCCTGATGAGACGCCCTTCCAGTTCTTCCACCCTGGCCTTCAGGTCGAGCGAGCCGCCCTC
>JAGWRJ010000561.1 GCA_028869725.1 Alphaproteobacteria bacterium
GCACAGGCCGACTACAAGGTGGCGGACCTTGCGCTGGCCGAGTGGGGTCGCAAGGAGATTGCAATCGCCGAGCACGAGATGCCGGGATTGATGGCAATTCGGAACAAGCATGCGGTGGAGAGACCGCTGGCTGGGGTGCGTGTGACCGGGTCCTTGCACATGACCATCCAGACTGCAGTGCTGATTGAGACGTTGGTGAGCTTGGGCGCAGAAGTGCGCTGGGCGAGCTGCAATATCTTCTCGACGCAGGACCATGCGGCGGCGGCGATTGCGGCGGCGGGGGTTCCGGTGTTTGCGTGGAAGGGCGAGACGCTGGAGGACTACTGGTGGTGCACGTATCAGGCGCTGAGCCACAAGGACGGCAAGGGGCCGCAACTGGTGGTCGATGACGGCGGCGACGTAACGCTGTTGATCCACAAAGGCTATGAGCTTGAGGACGGCGACGGCTGGGTGAATACAGCTTCCGGCAATCACGAAGAGCAGGTGATCAAGGACCTGCTGAAGAAGGTGCACGCGGAAGACCCGCAGCATTGGCACAGGGTGGCGAAGGAGTGGCGCGGTGTATCAGAGGAAACCACGACGGGCGTGCACCGGCTGTACAAGATGAAGGAACAGGGCAAGCTGCTGGTTCCGGCGATTAATGTGAATGACTCGGTGACGAAGTCGAAGTTCGATAACCTGTATGGCTGCCGCGAGTCGCTGGCGGACGGCATTAAGCGCGCGACCGATGTGATGGTAGCGGGCAAGGTTGCGGTAGTGTGCGGCTATGGCGATGTGGGCAAGGGCTGCGCGCACTCGCTGCGCGGCATGGGCGCGCGGGTGATCGTCACAGAGATCGATCCGATCAATGCGCTGCAGGCGGCGATGGAAGGTTTTGAGGTCACGACGATCGAGGACACGCTGGGACGGGGCGATATCTACGTGACGTGCACGGGCAATGTGGACATCATTACGCTGGAGCACATGCGCGCGATGAAGGACCAGGCGATTGTGTGCAACATCGGGCACTTCGACAACGAGATCCAGATGGACCGTCTGAATGGGGACAAGGGCGCAAAGAAGACGAATATCAAGCCGCAAGTTGACTTGTACACCTTTGAGAACGGCAACAGCATCTTTGTGCTGGCCGAAGGACGGCTGGTGAATCTGGGTTGCGCGACCGGGCATCCGAGCTTTGTGATGAGCAACAGCTTTGCGAACCAGACGCTGGCGCAGATCGACCTGTGGAAGAACAAGAACGCGTACAAAGTGGACGTCTACACGCTGCCGAAGAAGCTGGACGAGGAAGTGGCTCGACTGCATCTGGAGAAGATCGGCGTGAAGCTGACAACGCTTTCGCCGAAGCAGGCGGAGTATCTGGGCGTGCCGCAGGAAGGGCCGTTCAAGCCGGAGCACTACCGGTACTAGGCAGCAGTGAACGAAAAAAGCGGTCAGCGAGGGCTGACCGCTTTTTTGCGGGTGAAACTTCGTGAATGCGTAGAGCTAACCGAGATCGTGTAAATCTTTACCGGGTTTGAATCGCACGGCTTTGCCGGGGGTAATGCTGACTTCAGCACCCGTGCGAGGGTTGCGTCCAATTCCTGTTTTACGGGGACGGACGTTGAAGACTCCGAATCCACGCAGCTCGATGCGGTCGCCGGCAGCAAGAGCCTTTTTAAGGCTTTCAAAGACGGTTTCGACGGCGGCCTCGGCTTTGACGCGGGGCAATCCGGTACGCTCAATTACCTGATGTACGATGTCCTGCTTAATCAATGGCTTTCCCCCGAAACACAGACGTAAGATGCAGCAACTCCCGTGTTGAGACGATGCTAGAAAGGATTTTCCGCATTGTCAACGCAGCGGGACCTTTCGTAAGATGCAATTTCACCGCGAGATGCAGCAATTTTTGCAGTGACGAAGGCCGGATTGGGTTCCGGCGAGGGGGATTTTCTGGCAATCAAGAGCGATCGGTGGATTCGTGAACAGGCCCTGAAGGGTATGATCACGCCGTTTAGTGAGAAGCAGGTCCGGGAGGGAGTTATTTCCTATGGGCTGTCGTCCTACGGGTACGACCTGCGGGTTTCAAACGAATTCAAGATATTCACGAACGTAAACAGCGCGATTATCGACCCGAAAAACTTTGACGAGCGGTCGTTTGTGAGCGTGGAGGCGGAATCGGTGATTGTTCCGCCGAATTCGTTCGCGCTGGCGCGGTCTGTGGAGTACTTCAAGATTCC
>JAGWRJ010000562.1 GCA_028869725.1 Alphaproteobacteria bacterium
CAAGGCCGCCGCCTCGCACACTTCAAATCCCGAATACATACCCCAAAGTCCCGACAGCGTGGCTGCCAGGGCAGCGCGGATCAGAAAGCCCGCTCTGCCGGAACCTTGCAGAAAGTGGGGATTGATGTCCGGGGTATTGACGAAAAATTGCGGCCGGAACCAGTCGCTCACCGGCGGGTTCGCCAGTTCGCGCAGATATTCCGTTAGCTCGGCCTTGCTGTTGCGCCAGGTAAAATAGGTGTAGCTCTGCGAAAAGCCGAGCTTGGCAAGTTCATACATGATCTTGGGCCGGGTAAAGGCCTCTGCAAGGAAAAGGACGTCCGGATAGCGGTGCCGGATATCGGCTATAAGCCAGCGCCAGAACGGAAGCGGTTTGGTGTGCGGATTGTCGACACGGAAAATCCTGACACCGTGAGCAATCCAGAATTCTACCACGTCACGCAGTGCCAGCCAGAGCTGCGGACAGGCGTCAGGCTTATAGAAATCTACGTTGACGATATCCTGATATTTCTTGGGCGGATTTTCGGCGTATTTTATGCTGCCATCAGGACGCCAATCGAACCAGCCTGGATGCTCCTTGAGCCAGGGATGGTCGGGCGAGCACTGGATTGCAAAATCGAGAGCCAGCTCGATGCCATGCTCTTGGCACGCGGCCATGAGTGCCTGAAAATCATCGAAGGTTCCAAGCTCGGGGTGAATGGCGTCATGACCGCCCTCACGCGCACCAATGGCGTAAGGCGAACCCGGCTCGCCCGAAGCAGCGGTGACGGCGTTGTTGGCACCTTTGCGGTTGGTACGACCAATTGGATGGATGGGTGGCAGGTACAGCACGTCAAAGCCCATGGCCTGAATGCGTGGCAGTTCACGGATGACGTTGCGCAATGTGCCGTGTTCACGCCGGGAAGAGGTGACAGAGCGCGGAAAGAGTTCGTACCAGCTGGCAAAGCGCGCCTTCTGCCGTTCGGCGTCGATCAGTATCGGCTTACTGCGCACCAGATGCGGGCGTACATGGCTGCGGCGCATGGCTTCGGCCGTCTCCGGAGCGATCAATAAAGCCACGCGATCGGCCTGGCCAAGCTCGTTCAATGCGTGCCGTATCGCATGAAGCGCGTCCGCCGTCGCACCAGAGGCACCTCGACAGGCGTCCTCGATCAGCAATCGCCCTTCCTCGAGTTCCAGGCTGAGATCAAGTCCGGCATCACGCTTCTTGATCAGATCATGGACAAAGGTGCCGTAGGTGTCGATCCAGGCTTCGATAGCAAAGCGATGTCCACCCAGCCGGTTCAACGGAAAATGCGCAAGCCAGCGGTCGTTGGCCAGCAGATGCATAGGCACATGCTGCCAGTTGCTGTCATCATCTGCGCGATGGATGAGGTCGGCGGCAAGCACGGGATGTCCGTCCGTAAAGATATCCGCCTCCACACGTACCCTCTCGCCCACAATACGCTTGATCGAAAGGCCCGGCTCGATGTGCGGGATCACATTGGCAATCGTGACCCGGGGGGCACGAAGGGCTTTGCGGACATCGATCCTTTGGCGCGTACGCACGGCAGGCAGGGCTCGCGCATGGCACAGACGCACTTCGCCTGGCCGTAACTGCGCCGTTCCGTCGCCGGCAAACGGATCCATGGGCTCGAGTTCCTGGTATTCGCCCAAAGTCGCCAAAAGATCCGGCCCAAGTGAGGCTGCAACCAGCGGGTCGGGATTGATCAGTGCCGCATCACAGCTGGCGGCATGTTCACACAGCATAATGGTCACCGGTGCTCCTGGACCGGTACGCTGGCTGAGGCGAGCCCGAATGCCATCCGCCCGTCCGACATAGGCATTGGCAGCACGAATACACACGGCAAGCCGGTCCGGCGCTTCACCCGCATCAGCTGGTGTCTCAAATCCTGCAGGCAGCAGGAGCCCCGCACCACTCAGCGCGGCCAGAGCCAGCCGCGCGCAGCGGGCACGGGTACTTGCTGGCGGCAGACCCTCGCAGGATTCAACCGCGGCCATGACGGGAGCAATCCGGCTGAGAAGCTCGTGCTCCTCAACAAACCAGCTCTCGCGAAAATCCCACCATGGCAGCGACCCCAATACATAATCAAAGCCGCATCCCGTCAGGGCCAGCATGTGTGCCCAGTCCTGACCGGCACCATCAGCAATCCACAAAAGACCTGTATTGGCGCAGGTCAGCGCCTGGCACAGTCCTGGCCCCAAAGCCCCGCTGTGCCGCAACCGAACACCATCCAGCCCCGCCTCACGCAGCAACGAGACTGCTTCATTCCAAAAGCGTACCGCCGTCTCGATCGGCCCGTCGGCGCGCAGCAAGGCCCGCCCCTGAGGCATGTCAGGATGCCGGGGATCGACAATACGTCCCTCACCGGAGCGGCGCACGGCAAACAGCGCCGGCTCTGTGACCACCAGAGGGTGAGACAGGTCCAGACTGACGAGATCAAGATCGGCCAGAAGCCCAAGACCGCGTGCGTGGCACAGCCGCGCCAGATGCACGACCTGCGCGCGCAGGTTTTCATCCGGCGCGGCCCGGCCAAGCTGCGGCAGACCTATCATTATCGCTGAAAATCCAAGCGCCTGCGCCTGCTCAAGACGGGCCATAGACCCCGGCGCTGTGGCCTGACCGGCTAGGGCGCCAATGTGAAAAATCGTTGGTGCAGGCATTCACCCCTCATAGTAGACAGCAGATACATGGCACGAATCCGCCCATCTGCGGTCACACGCCCTAAGTTCTAACCGGCAGACAGCGAGCCGGTTCCAAAGACGCGGCCGCCAGTTTAGCCCCCCAGCCCCATCTGCCAACCCGACGCAGGTGTCATTTTGCCCGGCGCGGGGTACAGAAGGGCGAAAGAATCCCAGCACGGCCCGTAGGCGCGCCCATCCGTTCCATGTCCGAAATTCCCGACGGCCTACCCCGCCCACGTCGCGATTGGGCCATAGCCACCCTCGCACTTGCCATCACCATGGCAGTGATGGATGGAGCCATTGCAAATGTCGCGTTGCCGACCATTGCCCGCGACCTGCATACCAACGCCTCCGACTCCATCTGGATCGTCAACGGCTATCAGCTCGCCATTGCGATCTCGCTGCTGCCCCTGGCCGCTCTTGGCGAAATCATCACCTACCGGCGGATCTATATTGCCGGTCTGGCGCTCTTTACGCTCTCGTCCCTCGTCTGTGCACTGTCCCAGAGTTTCTGGATGCTGGCGGCTGCGCGCATCCTGCAGGGCTTCGGCGCGGCCGGGATCATGAGCGTCAACACAGCACTCGTGCGGTTCATCTGGCCGCATGCAGAACTTGGCCGCGGCATCGGCGTCAATGCCCTGGTAGTGGCCATCGCGGCAGCCCTAGGGCCCTCCGTGGCCGCTGCCATCCTTTCGGTTGCCACCTGGCCCTACCTCTTTGCTGTCAACATTCCGCTCGGGCTGGCCGCACTTGCCATCGCCGGTCGTACACTGCCCGACTCGCCGCGCGCCCCGCAGCGCTTTGACGGCCGTTCGGCGGCCATGAGCGCTGCCATGATCGCCCTCTTCATCATCAGCGTCGATGCACTCGGACATGGCGAGGCGGGCTGGATCTTTGCGGCAGAGGTCTGTGGCACCGTGCTCTTCGCTATCGTTCTGGTACGTCGTCAGCTTACCCTTGCCTCACCGCTGCTACCGGTAGATCTCCTGGCTCAGCCGATCATCGGCCTGTCTGCGGTCACCTCCATCCTATCGTTCACGGCACAGATGCTGGCGCTCGTGGCACTGCCGTTTCTGCTGCAGACCCGGCTCGGATTTTCGGCGGTTGCGACCGGCCTTCTGATCACGCCCTGGTCGGTCGCAACAGGCTTTGCCGCGCCGCTCGCCGGTCG
>JAGWRJ010000563.1 GCA_028869725.1 Alphaproteobacteria bacterium
CCATCAAACTGACCGGGGCCAGCCGCAACACGCTCAAACAGCATTTCCGCGTGCTGGTCGAACACGGCACGTTAAACCAGCACGGCAGCGGCCGTGGTGTCTGGTACGACTTACGCTGATCGGGTCTTCGGACTCGGGTTCCTTTGCGAAAAGCTCAACTCGATAATTGACGCCCAAGAATGGCCAGCAGAAAATGACCGGAAGGCAGGGCAATCATCTCCCTGATCTGCGCATTGACTGTCTCGACAGAAACGTTCGTCATAGCGGCTGCCTGCCTTACCGCCGCGTAGGCATCAAGCACATCACCGCCGGTGATCTCGTAACCATGGCCTCGAGATATCCAACGCAGCGCAGCCAAGCCCGCTGCGAGCGCAAATTCTGGCTGTTTCTCGACATAGTCGCGTGCGGCGCGCGTCAACGTGCGCGGATCTGTCGGACTGTTGGTGGCCAGGTCAATCGCCATTGCAAACATCCCCGCATCCTTGGCAGCCGCAAACCACTTGCCCTCGGCACCGGGCGTGCTGGCAATCAGGTCACGCAGAATCTGCGCCGGCGGCGTTTTCGGATACTTTTTCGCGATGGATCGGAAGGTTGCAAGGTGGGTTGCCCCCTGGTTGGTTTCCAATGCGTAGCGACGATACGCCTCGTCAGCCAGGCCCGATGACAGAAGAATTCCCTCACAGGTCTGCGCAATCTGCTGCTCAGGGGTATTGAGTCCGCGCGACGCTTCCGCATAGCGAATCGCCTCGGCTTTCTGGCCCATCGCCACCAGAGCTTTCACGCCCCAGCGCCGTTCATGCCACCATTTGAATCGCGCCTTTTCCAGAAGCGCCAATAATTCCTCGTGTCGACCCGCCACGTATAACGAAGCCAAACAGGCCGTTGTCCCCTTGAAATAACCATGACCGGGGGGTTGTGAACGCCATGCCCGTTCGACCACCGGCAGGAATTCGTCGGCCCATTTCGAGGCCAGTTCCTGCGTTAGGCACAGCTCTCCCCAATAATCACCCAACAGTTCAATGTAGGGCATATCGTCATCTTGGAGCGCTTGCCATAAACGTTCCAGCCAGCGCTGACGGATGCGTGGCCCAACATCCGCCTTGGCGATGATCGGCACCAGCGTCTCAATCGCCTTATTGACAGCCGATCCCAGGGCGCCGGAGGAGCTGTCGACCTGCTCCAGCGCCGGTGAGAGCTTCTCCAGCAGGGTCACGGCACCCTCCGCCGCGAGCAACGGCTCCTTGCGCGCGACCTGCTTGATTTCCGAGAGGGCTTCCTTGATTCGCTGGATCGGCGTGTTGGATCGCCAGCCGAAGGCGTGACGACGGAAGCGGGAAGTGAACTGCCATTTATGCGCGCTCATGATCTATCGGGCAGGGTACCCGATTTGCATGTGGAAAACTGGGAAGTCTGAATATTCTTTCTTGGCCAACCCCAACCGAACCGACGTTGCAAGTCATCGCACAATTTCCAGGGTATTTCTGGGGGTAGTCTGGAATTTTCGGCGAAGCGAAAATTTCCACCAAACTCAATATCCCCTTGAGATTCAAGTTGTTGTGCTTGGTTTCCGCCGCCATGGCGGGCTATCGCTCTTGCAATTTGTCAGAAATTCGTATATGTTTTCAAACATGAACAAAATACCCAAAACAGCCCGACTGATTCGCCAGCGCATCGAGGCCACGCCGGTTGGGGAGCCTTTCACCCCGATGGCATTCCTGGAGTACGGCACTCGCGCGTCCGTCGATCAGACCCTGTCGCGCCTCGTCAAGGCAGGGTCGATCGAACGTGTGACACGCGGCGTCTTTGTGCGCCCCGAGATCAGCCGTTTCGTCGGCAAGGTGATGCCTCAGCCTCTCAAGGTGGCCGAAACCATTGCCAAGACCACTGGGGCCATCGTCCAGGTTCACGGTGCCGAAGCGGCGCGCCGGCTTGAGCTGACCACGCAGGTTCCGACCCAGTCTGTATTCGTGACATCCGGCCCGTCAAAACGCATCCGCGTAGGCAAGATGGAAATCCGTCTCCAGCATGTCTGTCAGCGCAAGTTGGCTCTGGCTGGCAGACCCGCTGGACTCGCACTTGCGGCAATGTGGTATCTCGGCAAGAAGGAAGTAACGCCAGCCCTGGTCGAGAAGATCCGGCACAAGCTGGGATCGAGCGAATTCGATGTGCTGAAATCAGCCACCAATTCAATGCCTGCATGGATGAGCGACATCATCTTCCGCACTCAGCGAACAGCCGTTCATGCCTGAATACTTCCTGCACCTGAAAACTCAAGAGCAGTCTCAAATCTATCAGGCGTTGGCTCCACAGCTTGCACGTTCGCCCGTCGTCCTGGAGAAGGATGTCTGGGTCTGCTGGGTACTGCGAGCCTTGTTCACCATGCCCGACCGTTTGCCCATGGCATTCAAGGGAGGCACCTCCCTTTCCAAGGTGTTCAGAGCCATCGCGCGCTTTTCGGAAGACGTGGACGTCACACTGGACTACCGTGGTTTGGATGGCTCATTCGACCCGTTCGCCGAAGGTGTCTCGCGCAATCGACTGAGGAAATTCAGCGAGGATCTCAAGTCTTTCGTGCGCGAGCATGCCCACGGGGTTGTGGCACCACACATCCAGAGGATGCTGGCGGCGGAGTTCAGTACCGATGCATTCCGCATTGAAGTCAGTGACAACGGCGAGCAGATGCGGTTGCACTACCCGAGCGCGCTGGAATCCCCGGGAGACTATGTGGGCAATAGCGTCCTGATCGAGTTTGGTGGCCGCAACATCACCGAACCGAACGAGGAACACGAAGTGCGGCCTGACATCGCGGATCATGTCGCCGACCTCGAATTCCCACGCTCAACGGTTAGCGTCTTGTCCCCGGCCCGTACCTTTTGGGAAAAGGCGACGTTGATGCACGTCGAGTGCCAGCGTGACGGGTTGCGCACAGGCGCCGAACGTCTGTCACGCCACTGGTACGACCTGGCTATGCTGGCCGATCTAGCCCATGGGCAGGCTGCTTTGGCCGATCGCGCTCTGCTCGCGGACGTCATCAAGCATAAGAAGGTCTTTTACAGCGCGAGCTACGCCAACTATGACGCATGCCTGAGCGGGCAACTCAAGCTCATTCCGGAAGGTGTCGCACTGGCAGCGCTGCGCGATGACTTTCAGCGCATGATCAGTGCCGGCATGTTCATCGGTGAGCCACCCGCCTTCGATGCCATCGTCGATCGTCTGCGAGCGCTGGAAGCAGAGATCAATAGGTGACGGGGTAGGTAATGCGGTCATCACCGCTGCCATCACCGCCTCTGAGCTCTGCTGCTATAGTAGCAGGCATGCCAGACATCATCTCAGTCAAAAACCTCTCGAAGACTTACGCCTCCGGATTTCGGGCCCTCAAGGGCATCAACCTCGACATCCACCGCGGCGAGATATTTGCCTTGCTCGGCCCCAACGGCGCCGGCAAGACCACC
>JAGWRJ010000564.1 GCA_028869725.1 Alphaproteobacteria bacterium
AAATGATCGCGCGATTCGATTGCGGCATCGATGTATTTTTTCAACTCCCTGAGAGAGCCGCTTTTCCAGTACTGGGTAATAAGCGCGATCTCGTTGGGAGAGAATGGAGCAATCCACCTTAAATCGAGCCCTCGTTCATTACAGTACGAACGAACGAATGCTGAAATTAACTCAGGTACATGTACTGCTTCTGGCGAGCAAACTCGGATAACCCGAAATCGGTCTAGAAGCGGTTTGCTGAGTCGTGAAATATCATTCGCGGTCGCAATGTAGTTTACAAAATCAAGCCTAAAGACTGCACCTAGATATTGGTCGAATGCAATCTTTGCAGTCGATTTCTCGAGCAACCCCAGAAGGACATCCTCGATGCGACCGTTGTCGTGGCGCGTCCCAGCCTTATCAATCTCATCCAAAATGATGAACGGATTAGCCACTTCCGATCTGGCTACGAGAGAAGCCGGTACACTGACAGCCCCTGTACTCCACTTTCTGGTCAAAGAGCCAAACATTGAATCTGCAACGCCAGCAACAGAGTAAAGCAAAGAGGGAATGCCCAAAACGTCCGGGATGCGTTGCGCGAGCCAGCTTTTGGCCGTGCCCTGCGGACCAACGAGTAAGGTTGGCTTGATGTGGAAGTAGGGACGCGCATTCTCGTCGCGCTTTGTCAGGCCATCGTTAAAAACTGCATTTACCGCATGCCGCGCATGCGGGAAATCTGCCAAGAGCAACTTCTGTGCGGCAACGGGATCTTCGGGATAGGAAAGAAGTAGCTTTTTGTTGATGAGAGACCCGTAGATACGAAAAATTTCGCGATCCCGCGGCTCAGTTCCTCCTTGAATCGATGTAAGAACAACGACCCGAGGTTTATCGCATTTTTTGATGCGATCACTAAGATTTTGATTGTCAAAATGGGCAAGATGCGATTTCGCTTCAGCATTGAGTTTCGCGAACTCTTTGCTTACATCATCACAAATAGCTTGCTGGTTAGCAGGCTCGTTCAGTTCCATTACATCAGCATCGTCGTCCATGGTTGCCTCATCTTTCCAAAGTCAAACACATCAAAACTTTTCCAAGCTGCGCCCAGAAATTCTGGACACAACCAAGAATGCTGCGCACAGACGCACTGCACACAACCAGATTGATGACCCTTTGGATGGAGGTCTAACCGCTTGTCAGCCACTATCATCGGACCAGGCGTTACCGCCCCGCTTACGCAGCCCCACCGGGGCTATCCGTACTTATGGCTCAAGCTAAGGACGCCGATTTTAGGAGGTTTTACCCTCATGTGGTACGCTCGTAACAGGAACCTTAGCTATCCCGTTACGACTTCAGGGTGTTCGCAATACCCACAGATCAACGTTACCATTGATCACCACAACTTTTTATTATCGCAACCTGCAGGTGATGATCAAGTAAAATTATTTTCTGGCGGGGCTGGTTCGCTGTTGACCGTTAAAGGCTCAGCCATCGCGCAACTGGATAGTATGATGGTTTGGCGCTTTCACTTTTGTTTTTCGGTCCGTGCGGCGAATGCTTCCATCCCAAGCCTCATCAGCACCCGGATGGCTTCCGACCGGCTTGGTATGCGTGCCGAATAGCGAAAATCGTCTAACTCATCTAGCTCATTTGGCTCAAGCAACATATTGAGACGGAAAGACTTTTTTTCTTTTCCTGAAACGGGGCGGCTCATCGCTCTGAGGTCCATATGTTTTTATACATACATAACATATAATAAGCTTGACAGCGATATACAAGCGCCGTTACATACGTATAATATACATTAAATGTATGTATATGGGGTTCATATGCCGAAGTGCCAGCGCCGTCATCGCCATAAGGTCAAGCGTCCAACAGGCAGAAGCAGCGACCGCCCCGCAGCTAAGAAACGCTTGGGCCAATCCGCGGATAGAGTGCTTGAGGTCTTTCTTTGTTTCGGTCACATCGTGGCAGCGGTCACGCTTATCGTGGAGCATTTGCTCTGACTGTAAGGCGATTCACCGCCAGAGAAATGGTTCTGTCAAAGATTATAATCCCGGATTACCCGGACCTCTCGCACCAGGCCCTGGCAGCGGCGGTGCAGGATTGGCTGGCGCCCTATCTGGCCGGGATGACCAGCCTGCGCGGCGCCCGCAGCGTGGATGTGCTGGCGGCGCTGCGCAACTGGGTGGGGTATGAGCGCGCGGCGCGGCTGGACAGGGACTTGCCCGCCGAGATCAAGCTGAAGCGCGGCACGGTGCGGATCGATTATAGCGGCCCGGTGCCGGTGGCCTCGGCCCGCGCGCATGTATTTTATGGCACCGACACCACGCCGCAACTGGCCGGGGGCAAGGTGAAGCTGCAACTCGCCCTGCTCTCCCCGGCGGGGCGGCCGATCGCCATCACCGCCGACCTCGCCACGTTTTGGCGCGGCGGCTGGGCGGATGCGCGGCGCGACATGCGCGGGCGCTACCCCAAGCACGATTGGCCGGAGACGCCCTGGTTATGATAAACAGGCCAACCTCCGGCACCCATCAAAACTGGAGCGTGTATTTCCGCCCTTTATTATCCTCGCCTTCGCCAAACCCAACCGGAGGGTTGCCCGCTTTAATCTGCATCTTGATCACGATGACCGTGCCCTTGTTGCCCACGAGGGTGGCGGATGCGGGAACCGTGTCGCTCACCTGCTGGGTGGAAACAGTGGTCTCATTGCCAAACAATGTCGGATGCGATGCCTGGGTGTAGGTGGTCACCGGGAAAGCCGTGTAATTTCCGTCCAGAACCTCTCCCGAGATCGGATCAGTGGCGACCATCTTGCCAGTCGGATTGTCGAAAGTGCTCAGCTGGATCTGCACGGGCATAATCTTGCCGTCGGCCACCGACACAATTCGGCCGGGGATGTATTCAGACGTCGGGGATTGCGGCACAGCGCACCCTGCAAGGAAAAAAACGGCAAACAGCGCGCCCAGAATTTTCATCACCCGCTCTCCCTTTAGTTCGGCCCGCATGATCGCGCTTGATAAAAGCGTACCAAACTCCATCCGCGGCATTATTCTGAACTCGCAAAAATAATGTCAATCCGAGGTGGATCGGGCTTCGGAGATTTGGCGTGGCGAAGCATTTATCCGACATTTCCCAGATAGGCGGCCGTTCCGCCCCTGATTGACGCCAGAATAGGCTGACAATTACCCAACCGGAAGGTGAAATGGTGTGGCGACAGCCTCAGTAGGCGCAAAATCATCAGTCCGGCGGCCACGTCCTGCCTCAGCGGCACAATTCTCGCCGGTTTTGCAGTGAAGCGGGCACATTTCGCCCTTCGTTTGACCCGAGCAATCCGTCTCTGTCGTCAGCATGGTGCTGGTTCTCGTGGCCGCAGATCGTCGATCATGTCGAGGATACGACGGAACAAATCACGCGGCACGGCGACCTCGGCCATCTGAAACACGGCGTAGCGGGCGTGGGCGACGACCTTGGCGCCGATCTTTAC
>JAGWRJ010000565.1 GCA_028869725.1 Alphaproteobacteria bacterium
CGGGCTTTTGAGCAAGCACAGCAAGCTGCTCGCCCAGCGCCGCATCGAGCCGGATACGAAGTTCAGTCTTCATGGAAGGCTCCAACTGCGGATAAAGGTTGAACTTCGTCTCGGGTCCCGCCATGAGCTGTCGCGGCGGCACATGACGCATCGGCATCATCAAGTCCGGTTACAAAGGCAAAGAACGTTGTCTTCCTGGGGTGGCGCAGCGAAGAGTGTTTGTGCGCTTCAGTCTTCCCTTCGGGCGCGGTCTGCACATGAGGGGACGGATCAGGGCGGACTGGACGATTGTCGTGCCAGTCATGCGCCCGGCCCACAGTGGCGCAGCTCCGCTCGGCGAGGATGGGGGCCGGACAGAGGCGGCGCAGAAAGTTCCGGTCCTGATAATACCGCAACTTCCTGGCGCGGATCGGAGGCAGGCCCGAGACCATGACGAGGGTCTCGTCGGCGGGCAACTGCATTACTTCCCCGGGGGTCAGGAGCGGACGGGGCGTCTGCTGGCGCGACATCGTTTCATGAGCCAGCCAGGGCGCGAGGCGATGCCCGCTGAAATTATGCTGGGCATGAAGCTGGGTAGCAGTACCAAGCGCATCCGAAATGCGCTTGGCCGTACGTTCATCATTGCTGGCGAAGGCAATCCTGACATGACAGTTGTCAAGAACCGAATTGTTGGCGCCATAGGCCTTGTCGATCTGGTTGAGCGACTGGGCGATGAGATAGGCGCGGATGCCATATCCGGCCATAAACGCGAGGGCGGTCTCAAAGAAGTCAAGACGTCCCAGTGCAGCGAATTCATCGAGCATCATGAGCAGCTGATGCCGCCGCCCGGCTCTTGCGTCTCGTTCGAGCTTTTCTGTCAGCCGCCGTCCGATCTGGTTAAGGATGAGGCGCACAAGGGGCTTGGTACGGGAGATGTCGGACGGCGGGATCACGAAATACAGAGAGATCGGGCGCTCCGCTTCGACAAGATCAAGGATACGCCAGTCGCAGGCTTCGGTTACCGCCGCCACCGTGGGATCGCGATAGAGCCCCAGAAACGAGAGGGCCGTCGACAGTACACCGGAGCGCTCATTTTCTGCCTTGTTGAGAAGTTCACGGGCGGCGGAGGCGACGACCGGATGCACCGCAGGCCTTTCGGGCGTGCCCAGGTGATTGGTCTGCATCATCGCCCGCAAGGTGCCTTCGAACGGACGTCTTGGATCGGACAGGAAATTGGCGACGCCGGCGAGAGTCTTGTCGTCTTCGGCGTACAGTACATGCAGGATGGCGCCAACCAGAAGCGAGTGACTGGTCTTTTCCCAATGATTGCGCCGCTCGAGTGCGCCCTCCGGATCGACCAGGATATCCGCGATGTTCTGAACATCGCGG
Organism: Alphaproteobacteria bacterium; assembly: GCA_028869725.1. Lineage (GTDB taxonomy): Bacteria > Pseudomonadota > Alphaproteobacteria > Micropepsales > Micropepsaceae > Rhizomicrobium. Next base: position 1,369 of record JAGWRJ010000565.1, read on the forward strand.
ATTTCGTTTGGGCCTTTGCGCACTTCAAGGAGCGGATTGTAGCGTGCCGAACGCACATCTGTCGGGTTGAACAGCAGACAGTCGGAAAATGATGCGCGCCAACCGGCGGTCAGGTCCCAGTTCTCGCCCTTGACATCGTGTACGACGGCACTGCCCGTCCATGACAGAAGGGTGGGAATGACAAGCCCAACACCCTTTCCGGATCGCGTGGGCGCAAACGCCATGACATGTTCGGGACCTGCATGGCGCAGATATCGTCCCTCAAAGCGGCCAAGGATCACGCCCGCCGGACGGAACAGTCCGGCTTTCCTGATTTCAGAGCGATGTGCCCAGCGCGACGAACCATAGGTCGTGACCGCACCGACCTCGCGGCTACGCCACAATGCGCCCACCACCGCGATGACATAGGCAAGAACGCCGCCCGAGGCCGCGATGACGCCCGCCTCGTCAAACAGCTGCGGTGCATAGGCACCATATGCATACCACCACAGAAACACTTTCCACGGTGCATATACGGGAATGCCAGCGAACCTGAACGTGACCGGACCAAGTCCTATCGCATAGCCAAGCTGAAAGGCTGTCCATTCCGTCGACAGCCATATCCCGGTCAGCACAATGCCGGGAATGAGGATGGTCTGGGCCAGAAGAATGCGAGAAGATGACATGGCGCACGCACAACTAGGATCGCTGATGCGCTGAAGTTTGCCGGGCACAGGTCCGCGTGCCTATGCACCTCATGTGCACTCTTGATGGCTTATGTGGACGACGGACGATGCGGAGCCATGACGCAGACAATGCGCCCGCATCTTGTGTGTGCAGGCATGGTGGCCGCCTTACCTAAGACGGCGTGGATCGACTATCGGGCAAAGGCGCGGTTCAAAAGCCAGGCGAGACGTACGCCGGCTCTCTCCAGTTGCCGGGCAGCAAGTGGTGCTTCATCGCGCGCATAGTTGGGCGGCAGGATCAGCGGCGCATAGCGGGGCGTTCTGCCTCGAAACCGCGCATAGATGTCACGCGTTGCGATGCCAAAGGACTGATTGGCCCAGTCCATCGCGGTGCCGCGCCGCCAGCGTGCACGGTCGGCCGAGGTAATCTGCCGCTCAAGGCGCCTTGCGACATGTGCGGGGCTATGCCCCAGTGCCCGAACCACGGCATCGTCCCAGACGGCATGCAGATTGGTGCGCCGCCCGTTCAGCACGACATGAACCTCGTTGCCGCCACGATCGTCATCATTGGCGGCATGCAGGGGCTGGTGCACATCCCCCACAAAGTGGATGAGAAAGCGCAGCGCTTCTGCCCGCACTGGCGCGGCAAGCGTTCGATCGGCGATCAGGCGCTGGTCGCGTTCGATCTGTGCCACGACGCAGTTGCCATGACGACAATCGCGGGCGGCGTCATAGCCGGCGCTGCCGAGCGGAATATCGACATAGTGCCAGGCTGCGGTGCGTGGGCGGTCACGGCGGATCTCATCGGCCCAGGTCGAGACACGGACCATGGATCCAGGAAGCGGGCCACCAAGGAGCCGGGTCACCTCCGCCCTCGCCCTCCCATCAAGCTGCGAGGCAGCGATGAAGGCGACGATCCGATGGCCTTCGGCGCCCCAGGCCAATGCAGGCGCAGCCCCCGAAACCAGTCCCAGAAGGACAATCCACAGACCCATGACAACACGCATGCCTGACGCTCCCGTATCAGCGGCTGATCGATGGTGCACGCCGCTTGGTATCAGAAAAGCAAAGAATTATGTCACCTGCGCTGCGGCCCGGATCCCCGCGATCCTGCATGGACACACCCAGCATCGCCCCGGCACGATCTGCCGCCCGGACGGAGCCGTGGAGAGAGCCCTCATCGGACACCATCTGCTGTCCAAGGTGGCGCGCATCAGGCAGCTGGGCGGCGCGCAGGCGACGGCTGGCCAGCGCCTCCTGCAGTTCGCGACCAAAGCCGCGTGCACTCAGAGCCCGCTCCCTAGCGATGATTGGCCCGCGATCAAGCCAGCACGGGCCTTCCATTGTGATTGCCCGCTCCAGCGGCGCCTTGGACAGAACCTCGATCTCTACCGGATAGAGACGCGCCTGGGCTGCTTTGAGGCCTCTGACGCGCGCCAGGAAATCTGTTCCCACTTGCCAGGCGCCCGGCTCCACCTCACGCAAATCTAGAGGCGGAGCGAGGACGCGCAGGCGCTGCAGGAGGTGTTCGATCATGTGCATGTCGAGATCTGGATCGACGGCCCGGTGAAGAGCGGCTGAGTAGCGTCCGTCATGGCTCCGGGCGATCTCCGCGATGGCCCGATCATGTGCATCCGCGTCGCGGGCGCAGGGCCGCACCGCCACGATCGCACCGTCGGCAACGGGTGGGCGTGTGGCGTACCCCAGATCGACAAAATAGCTGCGGCCATCCACCCCATCGAGAATCAAAAAACCGCGCCCGTCCCTTGCCTTGTCCTGCCCCAGGAGGCGTCCGAGCAATGGCCTGCGCGCGTCAGGCAGCGGATCAAAAATGGCCCGCTCGCGCGCTGTGCGCAGGAGCCCATGGCGCGAGATTTCCCGATCCAGCCGGCCCAGACGCCAGCTGCGGGTAGCTAACGCTTCAAGTGTGGGATGCAAGCAGGGCTGAAGCTGCCAGCGCCCGCCGCGTCGCTCTTCAGCCAGACCCAGCGCCCTCAGGGTCTGAAGGCGCGCTGCCAGAAGGCTGTGCTGGAAGCTGTCATACCCCTTGCCGGCGAGGACAAGCTCGCCATGGGCATTGGCCTCGGATTGCAGCCGCGCATCGAGTGCAGACGGCTCGCTCCTGAAGGTGTTCGCGAATGCGCGATGACGCGGCCCGGCGGGATCTAGCGCTCCAAGATCGAGCGTCGCGATCGCACCCGCGCGCGTGCTCATGCCCTCGCGCAGATACTCCCGCGCAATGCGAAGCTCCTTGCCCATCTCATCGATACCGCGCACGACAATGTGGGTATGCGGTAGGCCGGTATTGTAGTGATCGGCAGCGACCCATTCGAGCCTGGTTCCAAGGTCCCGTTCCATATCCTTCAGCAGGCACCGCGTAAAACTGTGCAAGGAGGCGTATTCCCAACCATCCTCAACTGCCACCACGATCCGGAACTGATACTGGTCTGCGCGCGTGCGGCTGACAAAGCCGTGTTTATCCGCCTGGTCGGTTATTGCGTCGTAGAGACGGCCGTGCACCGTCGCGCGGCCCACGCCCTCACGTGTAATGTAACGAAGATGCTGTCTTACGGCGGAAAGTTTTCCCTGCACGCGCGCGATCCTGGGAGCCACGCGGACGAGCCGTAGCCCAGGATGGGGATCGCTGAGCGCCAGCACCCGCGCCACGCCCGCACCGCGCCCGCGTCCGGCATAAGAGCGGCGCGGCCGGGCGAAGCCGCCCATGCGCTGAACCTGCTGCAGCACGAGGTTGAGATAGCGCGGCCGGCTCGAGGCAAAGAGCGAACGCCGTTCACCCAGACGTGGAAGAAATTCATCCGCGTCCATCACCTATGGGTTCCCCGCTTTTCTGTCACACTCACATCGAACACTGTCGGGAAGATGCCTCAGTGGCACAAAAAGTTTCTGTCCGTCGGTTGCGCCGACGAAAAGCTCCATCTGTGACGCCGCCATCAGAAGACGGGCCGGACGATCCGGTTCCTGCCAAGTGTCAGGCAGACTATCGAGAATGTGCGTGACATATTGCCAGGTTGTCGCGGGCAAGGGCATTCCTTTGATGATAAACGCCCTGACCCGCCTCGGCCCTGCTTCATACGCAGCGAAGAGCAGCGGAAACCCGAA
>JAGWRJ010000566.1 GCA_028869725.1 Alphaproteobacteria bacterium
CTGAGGCTTTGTCGTCCATCGCCGTTCTGCTCTCCGATCGCGCTTCCAAGGGATCGTAGATGAGCTCAACGGAAATCACCGAGAATTCACCACCCCACGGCGGCGCGGGTGCTCTACTAAAAATAATCGAGAACAACCTTCCGTAGACGATCCATACACTCGCCCGCAGCGGGGTCTCAAGATCTCCCGAATGGCACATTGCCACCGCAATCGGCCATGCGTCGAAGGGTGCTGGCGCGAGCCACGTAGACAGAAGCCGACGTTTGTCAAAGTAAAAGTTCACCTCCTTTCCCTTGACGAGGCGTTGCGTGAACGAAATGGCGTTGATCTGCTCCTCGATGGCGAGCCAGGCGCGGTCAGACACGATCCGCTTCAACGAACTGAGCACCGCTGCTTCGTAAGGCCGAAACCTCGTTCGATGCGGCGAAACCATTTCGAATAATGTGCGAAACATGGACATACGAACACCATCGAGGCACACATTGCCCGTGAACCACATACCAGGGGACGGGTCCGAATGGCACTTGAACTTTTGTAAGTGTTTATGCGGCACGTCTTTTGTATTCACGGCGTGGCCGATTCATGGGCTTGTACTGCTTGGGCCTTCGCTTGACAACGCGTGGTTCAACGCGATCCGGACGATTGCCAACCTCGTGCGAGGCGATCGCGTCCAGCAGCGCCTCGCACCATTCGATGGTCGTGATGCGGCTCGTGAGCAGCGGAGCGAAGTTGTTGATCGTTTGCAAGGTGCCCTTGAAGCTGATGGTCCATGGAGAGACCTCAGCGCCGAAGGCGGCCGTCGCCATGAGTCCGCGGATCAAGTTGTACGCCACGAGGTGCATGTAGAACTCGTTACGCACCCGCTCAGGAGTTTTGCAGCGCAGGTGGCCCATCTGCAACACGACCTTCAAGCTTCGCAGATCAAGCTCGGCTTGCCAGCGCCGGCGGTACAAAGTGGCAATCTGCGATGCAGGATAGGTGTCGGGGTCGAGCAGTGTCGTGACGACCACGAGGGATCGCGTACGGAAACCGCGCTGCGTCACGCGAATTCGTACCTCGCGCAAAGTCAGGGCGTTCGGCAGAGCGGCGTATTGTTCGTGGCTCATCCAAGCGGGACGCTGCGGTTTCCGCCAGCAGACCAGTTGATCACCGGGTCCCAATCGAAGTCCGATCCGAAAGTCGGTGCGACGCAATTGATGCTTGCGAATGACGAGGTCTGCGCCTTGCTGCTGCAACAGCGCCATGTCGTACCAGCCGCTAAAATAGCGGTCCGCCAACACGACGTCCCCTTCGCGCAAGGTTCCGTGCAACGTGCGGAACAAACTGTTCTCACCGGTCTGCTTGCCCTGGCACTTGCCGATCGCTGCGTCCAGCACCGCGCCAACCGCCAAGGAGAGGATCACCACGATCCGAGCGATCGGAAAGCCACAGCCAGGAGCTTGCGAACTTGACTGCGGGTATTCGGCTTGATTCTCCTCTGTGTCGGGCATGGTGATGGTCGAACCATCCACCGCGAGCACGCGACGCCCCAGCCAGAGCCAATCGGCCGGTGCCGCATCGTCTACTTGGCGACCGGTCTCGCGCGCTAGTCGAGAACAAGCTTCTTCCGGCACTTGTCCGCGGGCTAGGCAATACGAGCCGGTCTCGGCTGAGCAGGCGCGCATCCCTCGACTCAGACGCCAGGCGATCAAGCGCGCCACGGCATCACGACAACTGTGATCGGGACTGAGGCACTGCGAGAGGAAGGTCCACACCGTGACGGCGGGCGTATAAATCCATCCTTGCCATTTCCATCTTGCGTCTCCGAAGGCTTGCAAGATACGATCCTCGGAGAGCAAGCCCGCGAAGAAGAGCCCACCTTCGCGGCGAGCTGCGGCGACGGCATTCCGAAACGCGGCATCCATATTCGGCCTCCTTGCCAAAGGGTTCTGTGATGAGATACCACTAAGGCAAGTGAGGCCGTTTTTGTCTATATCAAGTTGCCACAAAAAGACTTACAACAGTTCAAGTGCCATTCGTCTCTGACCCCTTTCTGTCTCCTCCGCGATCAGGGAGAGCGGCCACGCGGGGGAGGAGGAAGGATGCCCGGATCGATTGCAGTTACAGGCGACGGAACCGATTCGGGATGCTCGGCGCGGTAACGCGATGCGGCGGCGGGAGCAAGGCCATCCACACTGTCAGGCGAAAGAAACCGAATTCACTCGGCGTATTCTGTTGGACGATCGAGGGCGGATCGTCGACGGCCGGCTCGGGAGCCATTTGTTCTTGATCGGGCGTGCGCGC
>JAGWRJ010000567.1 GCA_028869725.1 Alphaproteobacteria bacterium
GAGGTTGCCAGTGGCGGCGGGGCCGGGCCGGAGCCGCTGGCTCCTGCGTTATGTCGCGCCTCAATGGGCTTGGCTCAGTTTCGGAAGTCTTGCCATGGCTGCCCGCGCCGGGGTTCTCGCGCTGGTTCCGTGGCCACTCAAGTTCATCATCGATACCGTCATCGGCAACAAGCCGCTACCAACCTGGCTCGCCGTACTGCTGCCGAGCGCGCAAAGTCAGCGCATTGATCTTCTGGCTGCCCTCTGTGGCGCCACCCTCGTTCTGGGTCTTGCAGACGCCGCACTCAATTACATCGGGAACCGTCTTTTCCTTGATGCAGGCCAGCGTGTTGTTTACGCGCTGCGAACCGAACTTTTTTCTCACCTGCAGCGACTGTCACTCGATTTTCATCGGCGTCATCGCGGCGGCGATTTGATGTCGCGGCTGAGTGGCGATGTGCAGAAGATCCAGGATCTGATTACAGCGGTGGGTGGTGATCTTATCCAGCATGTGCTTGTGATCGGCAGTATCGCGGCCATCATGTTCCGCGTTGATTGGCGCTACGCGCTTGTTGTCCTCGGCACAATCCCGCTTCTGTTCATCATCATCCGCATCTATACGAAGCTCTTGCGCCAGGCGATCCGTCAGGTACGCAGTCATGAAGGGGATCTGTGGAGCATTGCCCAGGAGGCGTTCGGCAGTGTGCAGTTGATCCAGGCATACGGGCGTGAGCCATATGAAGAACGCCGTTTCGCAGCAGGGGCAAAGAAGATCTTTGATGCCAGTGCCGGTGCCAATGACCTGCAGGCGCAATTTTCTCCAGTCTTGACCCTTGCTGTTGCCGCGGCCACCGCTCTGATCGCCTGGTATGGCGCGGTGCGCGTGCTCGACGGGCGCATTACGGCCGGAGAGCTGATCGTCTTTTTAAGCTATTTCCGGGCTTTGACGGCGCCCACGCGGCGTATGGCCAAGACCGTGCGCATCATCGGCCGGGCCTCGGTCGCGGTCGAACGCATTGCGGACTATCTTTTTGAGAGCCCGACCATCAGAGAGGTGGCGCACGCGCTCGTGCCGCAGCGGGTCATCGGGCAGATTGACTTTGAAGCCGTCAGCTTCGGCTATTTGCCTGGCCCCAACATTCTTGAGGAGGTCACATTCCAGCTCCTGCCGGGCAAACGGGTGGCGCTGGTTGGGCCTACGGGCGCGGGCAAGAGCACAGTCGCAAGCCTGATATCGCGCTTCTACGATCCGGTGAAGGGACGGGTTCTTCTTGACGGCCGGGATCTGCGCACGCTTCAGTTGTCCTTTGTTCGCCGGCATGTGGCGCTGGTACTGCAGGAGCCTGTCATCTTCCATGCTACGGTGTGGGAAAATATCTCTTATGGCTGCGAGGGTGCGAGCCGCGCCGATGCGATCCGAGCTGCTGAAGCGGTAGGCGTGGATGAAATCATCCGGCGTCTGCCGGGTGGCTATGACTATATGATCAGTGAGCGTGGCCAGACGCTTTCCGGCGGCCAGCGTCAGTGCATATCCATCGCCCGCGCCATGCTCAGTGCTGCGCCGGTCGTCGTCCTTGATGAGCCGAGCAGCAGTCTTGATGCCGAAACCGAGCATCGGCTGATGGATGC
>JAGWRJ010000568.1 GCA_028869725.1 Alphaproteobacteria bacterium
ATGATGCTCATGACCAAGGACCGCAAATTCGAGGCCGGCGAGTACACCTCCGGACCGTCGCATTTTTCGCGCACGGGCACGAAGACCTACGGCGTCTATGAGTTCATGTACTTCCTCAAAGGCGAAGTGACGCTCACCTCGGTCGATGGCAAGGTGGACCGCATCCAGGCGGGAGAAGCGGTGCTCATTCCCGCCGACTGGCAGGGCACCTGGGACACCAAAGGCTATACCAAGTTTTACGCCATCTACGCGCCCAAGGGGAACGCCGACTAAGACGGCCGCGCGGGCAAGGCTGCAGCTGCAGATCTTGCCCTCAGCCGTCCGGTCTATATCTGCCGGCAGAGGACAGGTGCGCGGCCTGCGCCCCGCGCGCCGTGGCGAACTTGACTTTCCACAGTGATCACAGCCTAGATAGGGTATGTTGCTTGATCTGGACCTTCGTGGCGTTTTGGACCGTGCACGGGAGCTGAGGCTTCCGGCGCAGGCGATCATCAATGGCCAACGGGTGCCCGCCCGCTCGGGCAAGTCGTTCGACAACATCTCCCCGCGTGACGGCACGCGGCTCAACGAGGTCTGCGCCTGCGATCAAGCCGACGTCGACCTCGCGGTGGCCTCCGCCCGGCGCACCTTCGAACAGGGTGACTGGCGCAAAGAGGCACCCCAGACCAAAAAGAAGGTACTGTTTCGTCTGGCCGAGCTTCTTGAGAGCCATGCCGAAGAGCTCGCGCTCCTCGAATCGCTCGATACCGGCAAGCCGATCGCTGATGCGCTGAACGTCGATGTCTCGCTCGCCGTGCGCACGACGCGCTGGTACGCCGAAGCTCTCGACAAGGTCTATGGCGAGGTTGGCGCGGCGCCGGACAATCGCTTCTCCTACGCCGTCCATGAGCCACTCGGGGTAATTGGCGCCATCGTGCCGTGGAATTTTCCGCTTCACATGGCGCTGTGGAAGGTGGCGCCGGCACTGGCTGTCGGCAATTCCGTGGTGCTCAAGCCTGCCGAACAGTCACCCATGACTGCGCTGCGGCTGGGCGAACTTGCCCTCGAGGCGGGCCTGCCCCCTGGCGTACTCAATGTCGTTCCGGGCCTTGGCGAAACCGCAGGTCAGGCGCTCGCCCGCCACATGGACGTCGACATGATTGCGTTTACCGGCTCGGGCGCGGTCGGACGCCAGCTTCTCGTCTATTCCGGCCAGAGCAATGGCAAACGCGTCAGCCTGGAACTGGGGGGCAAATCGCCCCAGATCGTCTTCGCCGACTGCCCTGATCTGGATCGGGCCGCAGAAGCTGCCTTCTGGGGTGTCTTCTACAATCAGGGCGAAGTCTGTACCGCGGCCTCGCGCCTTCTGGTTCATGAGCGTCTCAAGGATGCGCTTCTGGATCGGCTTCTGAAGATCGCAGCAAGTGTTGCCGTCGGTGATCCTCTGGACCCTGCGACGAAGTTCGGTGCTATGGTCAGTGAAGCCCAGCTCAAGCGGGTGCTGGATTATATTGCGCTCGCGCGGCGCGAAGGCGCGGTTCTGGCGCTTGGTGGCAATCAGGTGCGCACAGACAGCGGCGGCTATTATGTCGAGCCGACGATCTTTGACCGGGTGCAGTCCAGCTCTGCCATCGCGCGCGAGGAGATTTTCGGGCCGGTTCTGGCCGTCCTCAGCTTCACGGAGACTGAGGCTGCCTTACGCCTTGCCAATGACACTGAGTTCGGGCTCGCCGCCGGATTGTGGACGTCCAACATCGATCTTGCGCACCGCGCCGCACGGGAGCTTCGCGCGGGCCTGGTTTGGATCAATGGCTGGGATTCATGTGATATTACCATGCCGTTTGGCGGCTTTAAGCAATCGGGATTTGGACGGGACCGCAGCCTGCATGCATTGCACAAATATGCGGA
>JAGWRJ010000569.1 GCA_028869725.1 Alphaproteobacteria bacterium
AAGGCGTGCGTCCGCCGTCCAGGATCGCGCCGGGGCAACCCGGCACTGAACCTCCTCGCGCCAGCGCGCCAACGTCCACACGCCAATGCCCACTTCCCGCGCCACCACCTCCAGCGCACCACTCTCCGGCGGCAGCAAGCGGGCCACCGCGCGTTCCTTGAATCGTTGTCCGTATCGAGCCACTTCAGTTCTCCATCGCCGCCTTCAGGGTAGGGGTTCTATGGAGGCGACAACTAGTCTGACGCGGCGGGGTTCGATCTCGTTGACGGGGCAACTGGCGCTAGGCGCCAACTCCCAGCTCGAAATATGCATCGTTGTCGACTGCAGGGACCTACAAGGGGTCTCCAGCGAACGGCCGTGTATTCAAACCTGCCGGACAATAACCCCACCCAAGACTACCCCGGTGAGACGAAATGCATGGACAACTTCAATGTGACCAGCTGCCTGATCCGCCTCAGCGAAGTCTGCACCCCAAACAAGAGCGAGGTGACTGTGGTGAACGACGATCATGCATCCACCCGCCTGCTTCGTCTCTGCGAGGTATGCGAACTAATCGACTTCGGGAAGAACTTTATTTACCGCCAGATGCATCTGGGTCAATTCCCGCCTTCGATGAAAATTAGCAAGTCGAACCGTCCCGCGAAGTGATGGATCAACCCCCTTGCCCAAGGGGCGACTGGCGTGCAGCGCCAGTTCGCGGCTCGAAAGAGCACTCGTTGTCTGCTGGAGACCCCATTAAGGGGCCTCCAGCGAGCGGTCGTGTATGCAAACGGGCAGGACAATGGCCCCACCCAAGACGCCCCTGTGCCGAGCATTCCATGGACGACATCATTGTGATCAACCGACTGATCCGCCTCAAAGAGGTCACCGAACTGACGGGCTTCGCGAAGAGCTTTATCTACAAACAGATTCGCATGGGCAACTTCCCCGCCCCCGTGAGAATCGGCTCGAGGTCGGCCCGCTGGGAGCTTCACAAGGTGCTTGCCTGGATCAAGCAGCACAAGCCTTCCAGCCTCGTCGCCGCTTGATGGAAAGCTGGACCATGAGCAGCCTCCCCGCGCTGGGATTGCCCTACAGGTGTTGATGCCGACCTAAAATTCCCGCCCATCGGATTCCTGCCGTTTCGTGCAGAGATGCAGGGTCAGTCGAAGATCGGCAGGATCGGCGAGAATGGTCGAGCGGCAGATCGACGTCAACACATCGAGTCGGCTGCGTCGTTCTTCTCTTCAAGCGATCCCCATGCCGCGTCCTCTACCCGTCACACCGCATATTCTGTTTGCCGGTGATCCGCATGGCCGTTTCGAGCATCTGCTCGAGGTCGTGCGCGCGCAACGTCCGCAGACATTGGTCCTGCTGGGCGATATCGAGGCACCCGTGCCACTGCAGGCGCTGATGGCGCCAATCGAGGCGCTGGGCACGCAGGTGTGGTTCATCCATGGCAATCACGACACCGATCGCGCCCCATGCTGGGATGCACTGCAATCCTGGCCCGAGCGCAACCTGCATGGCCGCGTGGTGGAGGTTGCCGGCGTGCGCATCGCCGGTCTGGGCGGCATTTTTCGCGGCGAGATCTGGAGCCCGGATCGGGCCGTAGAGCCAACGTTCGCATCGTTGCAGGCGTATCGGGAGGGCCTGCGGCTACGCACGCATCCGAAGCACTGGGCCCTCAAGCAGCAGAGCCTGGGCGTGATCAAGCACTGCAGCAGCCTATTTCCTGAAGATTTCGATGCGCTGGTGGCGCAAGACGCCGAGGTGCTGGTCACGCATGAGGCGCCCTCGTGCCACCCACAGGGCTTTGCCGCGATCGATGATCTCGCCCGCGCGCTAGGTGTGCACACCCTGTTTCACGGCCACCACCACGACTGCCTCGACTACAGCGGCTGCACAGCAGCACTGGGCTTTCGCGCCCATGGCGTGGGCCTGCGCGGCATCAGTGCGTTCAATGGCACGGTGCTGCGACCCGGCGAGCTGGATGCGGCGCGCGCGTTGCTGCGCACACCGAACATGCCCGCCGCGCCGACGGCTGACTGAAGCAGCGGCGCCGCGTGGCGACCCATCACCGCATGCACCAGCGCCTTCAGGCCGGTCAGGGCGGACTGGCTGGCTGCAGCGCCGGCGGCATGCCATAGAGGCGACAGGGCTGCGCGGTGCGCGGCAACTGCAGGCGACCCGGCATATCCGGCATCTGCGCGCTGCATCCGTGGTGTTGATGGATAAAGCGGATCCGCGCACGCCGCGAGCGGAGTGTGTAGCCGCAACACCTGCCGGCACGCCCAATCCGCGCGCCGGGGCTCTGGGTGCACGACGGCCTCAATCCATGTGGAGTCTGCCACCAGCACCACGCTCAGGTCGGTGGCCTTGAACAAGGCCTTCGCGGATGGTGCCGAAGCCACCTGCGCAGGCGGGTTGCCCGCCGGTTGTGACGCCGACGTCGATGCGATCGGACCGAACGGCGCCAGCTGGGCCATGCAGCCCAGCATGCAGAGCAATTCCGGCGCTCTGCACGGCAAATGACGGTGGCAGGTCGTTGCACGGGGTTAGTGGACGTGGAGCACCTGGACCTTCTTGCCGGTCGGACAGCGTTGGGAACACAGCTCCCCCCTGGGCAGGATGTCCTCCGGTACCTGGCACGATGCGGCCAGCGCATCCTGGGCAAGCATCTCGATGTGCTTGCCGTTGCGGATGCAGGACTCGCAGTGCAACGGACCATGGGGATGCCGGGGAATGGCTTTGCCCCTGGTGCTGGTTTTCGGGCGATCGGGTGGATGCCCGGTTTACGGTGCAACGCTACGGCCACGCACTTTATCGCGACAACGCGACCGAATTCGTGGCGGGGAATCGGCCATCCGCGCCGTCGCTCAAGCGCGGCTGCACGCCATGGCGTGCACGCCGCATCCCATTTCACTCGCGGCGTGAGCGTGCGCGTAAGGCTTACAATTCCTGTCAATTCGTAAGTTGACGTCGTGCCGGTGCTGAGCGCACAAGTGGCCCTCATCACAACCGGGGACAGGGAGTCGGGGGTGTATTTCGGGACGCGTGCGCAGGTAATGGACGCGGCGAGACGCGTTCGCGCCAACCTGGAACAGGCGTTTCTCGACCCGGGGCAACTGATCCCCAGGATCGCGGCGGCCTTGATGGAAGCACCGACGGTCCATTCGGCGCGCAAGCGGCCTTGGGCCACTTTTTTCTTCGTCGGTCCCACCGCCACTGGCAAGAGTCTCGCCGCACAGCACATCGCCCAGGCACTGGCGGAAGAGCCGGAGCGGCAGCCATCGGCATCCGCTGCATCCCTGGCAGGGCCACTGGCAAACTGGGCCATCAAAACCTTTGACCTGTCGTCTTATACCGGCGACAACCAGAGCTTTGGCCTGGTCGGCCTGACCCAAGGGTATGGCGATGCCAAGCCCGGCGAGTTGACCCAGTGGATCCATGAACATCCGCGTTCGGTGATCATCCTCGATCATCTGGACAAGGCGCACCCCAACACGCAGAACGTGCTGCAGGAGTTGTTCGACACCGGCGTGCTGACCGATCGCTACGGCTTCTACAAGAACAACGACTTCAAGCAAGAACGCATCGCTTCGTCCGAGGTGGATGTCAGCGGCTGCATATTCATCATCATTGCCAGTATCGATGGCGAACTTGCGCGCAACATGGGTTTTTTCGAGCGCTATGCGCGCCAACCCGGCCAGGGCAAGGACACCCTGCTCGATTACCTGCGCAAACAGTGCACCAATGCCTTTCGCGGTAACGATATGCCGGTCTACAACGCCGGCCTGCTTAGCACGCTGGGGGCTTCCAACCTGCTGCTGTTTCCACCGCTGGGTGAAGCCGAACTGCGCACGCTCGCCAGACAGGGCCTGGATGAGTTGAAGTCAAAGTACGCTGTGTCCGTTGGCATTTGGCTCAACTGGAAGGCCGACAAGGAGTTGCTGGTCGAGGCCAGCCTGCTCGCCCATGGGGCCGAGATCGATGCGCGCAAGGTCACGGCGCGCGCGCTGCGCGATTTGTGGCTGCCCGAGCTGGATGCCTACGCCCTGCGGCAGGATCCCGCGCTGCTCAACCGCGCGCCGCTGCTGGTCAGCTTTGCGCCGGGCGCCCTGCAGGCGCTGGAGCCGATCAAGCAGCGCTTGGGCATTCCGCTGCAGCCGCAGCCGGACGGGCCGGATCTGGTGCATTGCCTCATGCGCCGCAATCGCACCGTGGTGTTCGATCGCACGCTCGATACCCACGCCAGCCCGTGGACACTGACCCTGCACAACCCGCAGGTCGTGGTGCCGCAGCGCGCCGAGGATTTCACCGGCATCGGCGCGTTGGTCATCGAGGTGCCCAGCGTGGGCTTCGACGACGTGCAGGGTCACATCGTGGTCAAGCAGCGCCTGCGACAGGTGCTGCACATGCTGAAAGAGCCGCGGCTAATCGAGCAGTGGGATGTGGCGCCCCCCAGCGGCATGCTGCTGTACGGCCCGCCCGGCACCGGCAAGACCCTGCTGGCAAAGGCGCTGGCCGGCGAGGCCGATCTGCCGTTTCTGGCCGCCAACGGCGTGGACCTGCTCGACCCGCGCTTCACCCAATCCTTGTACGAGCGCGCGCGTCATTATGCTCCGGCGCTGGTGTTCCTCGATGAGATCGATGTGCTGGGCAGCCGCGAGCAGCTCAGCTACATCGCCGCCATCAACGCGCTGCTGTCTGCGCTGGATGGCTTCGGTGGCAGCGCCAGTCCGGTGTTTACCGTGGCCGCCACCAATTATCTGCACCGCATCGATCCAGCGCTGGTGCGGCCGGGGCGGCTGGGCCTGCATGTGGAAGTGCCGATGCTCGATCGCGAAGCCCGGCGCGGATTCATTACACGCTATCAGCGGTTGCCCGGTGGCAAGTCCATAGACGTGGAGGCTTTGCTCGATGCCACCACCGGCCTCAGCGGCGCGGCACTGGAATCGGTGCGCAACGAAGCCGCCTATGCCCTGTTGCGCGAAGGCCGCGCCGAGGTGGACACCGCCTTCATGCGCGAGATCATCACCACCGAGCGTCTTGGCCCGCGCAGCAGCCGCGCGCTCAGCGCGTCGGACAAGCGCCTGACCGCGCTGCACGAGGCCGGCCACGCCGTGGTCTCGATGGCGCTGTTCCCGCAGCGCAGGATCGAGCAGGTCAGCATCGTGCCGCGTCAACGCATGCTGGGGTTCACCATGTTCAACCTGGAGGACGACGGCCTGCGCAACCACACCCGCGCGCGCGTCCTCGACGAGCTGGCCGTGTTGCTCGCCGGACGCGTGGCGCAGCAGCAAATGGGCGGTGACGAAGGCGCTGAACCCGACAGCGGCGCCAGCAACGACATCGAGCACGCCACGCACCTGGCGCTGCAAGCCGCGGCCAAATGGGCGCTCGACCCCCAGCTGCCGCCCATGGACTACACCCAGCTCGCCCCCGATGGCCGATGGCGCGAGGATCCCGCCGTACGTCGGGGCGCCGCGACGCTGCTCTCCGAGGGACAAGAGCATGCGCGGCGCACGGTCACCGAACGCCACGCGGACATCCAGGCCCTGGCTGAGCGGCTGCAGCGCGAGGAGGTGGTTTCAGGGCTGGAGACAACCCGGGCCGCGGGCGGCAAGAGCACGCCAGCACAACAGCAGGCGACTATTTCTCAGGAGGCATAGCGATGAACGAGTCGCAAGCAAACCAGGGCGCCCAGAACGCGAACAGCGGGACAATGCGTTTTCTGAAAAAACACTGGGTTGTAACCTGGTTCGGAGTCGGCCTCACAAGCTATGCCGTACTAGCCACCGCCAGCTATTGGCTCATGATGCATGGCTTCGCCATTGCCGAACACGGCAGTTACGACAGGGCCGTGTCCGTCGCAACCATCATCCAGGCAACCTTCGCAGCGGCCGGACTGCTTGCCGTGTCCGCGGCCTTGCTTGCCATCGCGCGCAATACTGACCATACCTACAAGGAGCAGCTCGAGCAGCAGGTATGGCAGAGGCGCGAGGAATTTACACAGTTCGCCGAAGACGTTCTCAGGAAAGGCCTCGAGACATATTCGCAAATTGCATATACCATATCCCTACAGATTGGCATTAACGTAATTAATTTCGATAAGCTGAACGGCCAAGACGAAGAGCAGGTCTGGAAGGCTTATTGTGAGCATATCCGGATGCAAGACTGGGATGAAGTGTTTAAAATTCAAATCGAACGTTTATATACCGATTTGCATGCAAGAGCAATCGCGCATTCGCCGTTCTGGAAAGGAATGCCGTCGATGCAGGAAACGCTAGAGACATTCATCAATTCCGATGACCACCAGAACCTTCTCAACACGTACAAAGAGAAATACGGAAGTAAATATGAAATGAAAAAGCACGAGCTGGAAGAAATCGAGAAGGACGTGCTTAAAGGCGAGCAGACGGACAAAGCGTGGGCCGCGTGGGCTACGTACGAGAAGATTGTGAAATCGAAGATTGACAAGAATTTACCCAGCGTGTATCAATCCCAAGGCGGCACAGTGGATCTACGTGTAGATTCGGAATCGGTTGCTGTGCCACTGAATGCACTGACCGCCTGCCAAGCATTTGTGAAGGTGGCGGGCAAGAAATTTGAAGCTTGCGCCAGTGATTTACACAGAAATCCGCTGGCTCCTTGGCTGCATTCATCTTACTGCCCCAGATACGAGCGAGATACTCACGATTTCAAAACGGCCCCATTCACTGCTTTACTTGCTGTAGTCGATTTAATACCGAGCTTATTCAATATAGTGGCTTATCTTGAACAATACCACATGGCAGACACACATAACAACAAGGGGTTCCTTGAGCAGCAGGAAAGATTCAGGCAATACTTGCATATTCCTTCGATCAATCCACTGTGCGTGATTCACAAGATCAGAAATGCGGACGACCTCCGCGGCTATTTGGCCAAGGAGGCTTCTTCTGGTAGTCAGTTTGGCAATGGAGGTGCGCTATCAGAAGAACGAATGCGCGAACTTCAATATTGGTTCGGCGATTACGCGATTTTTTTCTCGAAAATATATAATATTATTCTTACAAGGCGCACTCCGTTCGCTTTCAACGAATGGAAGGATCGTATCTTTGCCTATCGATATGGCATGCCCACCAAATAAAAATTTGCTACATTCAAGAATTCATCTGATTACCCGCGCCTTTTTGTAGCGCTCAAGGATAATTTCGGAAATGAATATGCCGCGAGGCACAAGAATCTGCGCATGCTCAAGTGGTACTACCATCCGCGGACGACGGATCTGGCGAAGAAGCTGGGGTAACGGTGGCGGCGGCTTTCCGTACGCAGGAGAGAAAGTGGGCGGGGCGCAGCAGCCAGCGCTAGACTGCGGGCCTGCAGCGTAGGGGGGGGGATCGATGATGCGCGCGATCGTTGTAGCTTGCCTGTTGGCGCTTGCCGTAACAGCGTGTTCACGGGACGCTGGCGATTCTTACCTTGCAGGCGCGCGAGCTTACAAGGCTCGGGACTTTCATACTGCACTCGCAGATTTCAGGTACGCATCAGCGCAGGGGAATGCCGAAGCCCAGAACAAACTCGGCGAAATGTACAGCTCAGGCAAAGGCGTGCCGCAGAACTACGTCGAAGCGACAAAGTGGTTTCGTCTCGCCGCGCATCAGGGGAATGCACAAGGTCAATACAACCTTGGGCTTATGTATGGATATGGACAAGGCGTGCCACTCGACTTGACGAAGGCTGACGCGTTGTTCAAGCTCTCAGCTGCGCAGGGCAATGCACAGGCTCAGAACATCCTTGGCAACTCGTATCTCGACGGTTTGGGTGTTCCCAAAGACTATGCCCAAGCAATAAAGTATTACCAATTAGCAGCAAAGCAAGGCCTGCCAGATGCGCAGGCTAACTTAGGAATGATGTACGCCAGAGGTTCTGGTGTTCAGCAGAACTATATAAAAGCAGCAGAGCTACTCCGAATCGCGGCACAACAAGGATCTGCAGGAGCTCAAAGTGACCTTGGTGTAATGTACGCCAGGGGCACGGGTGTGCCACAGAGCTTTGCAAAGGCAGTCAAATGGTATCGGCTAGCTGCGAATCAGGGCGACGCCTCTAGTGAGCGTCTTCTAGCTAACATGTACGCACATGGTCTAGGTGTCTCACAGGACTATGCAGAAGCGGCGAAATGGTTCCGACTAGCTGCGATTCAGGGGGACGCCATAGCAGAGAATGATCTAGGGACAATGTATGCTTTAGGCCATGGAGTACCGGTTGATTATGCTAAAGCGGCATATTGGGTTCACCTCGCGGCGAAACAAGGAGTTTCAGTTGCGCAAAGCACACTTGGAGCTATGTACGAGAATGGCGCAGGCGTGCGACAAGATTACCTAATGGCGTTGAAATGGAATCGTTTAGCAGCGCAGCAAGGCAATGACTACGCCGAATTCAACCTCGGCGATATGTACGAGCATGGTTTAGGTGTTTCTCAAGACTCAACCGAGGCCTTGCGGTGGTATCGCCTATCAGCTCAGCAGGGATTCCCCCCGGCACAGAATAGTCTTAGCCGGATCTCCACCAATAGTGAACAGAGTGTCTCGCCAAATTCTGAGGATAATACTCATCTGCGGGAGCAGGCCAGCAGTGGAGATCAACGCACGAACTGTGGCGCATCGTATGCGAAAATCTTGCATAGAATGCATTTAGTTTTAACTAACGCCGCAGGGATCTGTAAGTCTGATGAGTCGACGTTCACGACTTGCCCACCATGTCCGCAATAATGTAGTTTCGGCTTGTTGGTGCCTTCAAAAGACCGCAGAAGACATAGTAAAATCAGACCAAGCACTTAATCTGTGAGTCAACTCACTCTGTTGACACCACTCCTGGTAAAACTGTACATTTGGGGCTCTCTCTCGATCCGTGTGGTTGATTCTCACGCGCTCATCTGTTGAGCGGGGTGGAGCCACGGGTTCTTCGGCAGGTGCTTGAGCTTGGCGCAGACGAGGTAGCTGATGGTGATCAGGTGCGCGTCGGAGCCATAGCCCTTGGCGCGCACCTTGGCCGCCTGGATGCGCCCATTGATGGCTTCGGCAAAGTCGTTGTTCAAGCCGGAGCGGAAATGTTCGAGGATGCCGACCAGATGCTTCGTCACCGTGGCACCCAGACGCTTGAACGGCGCCGGTCTGCACCTGGCCCAGCTGATCCAGCGTGGCAGCAGCGCTTGGGCGGCGGCCCGATCCGTGCACTGCGAGAACACCTCGCGCAGCCGTTGCTTGAGAAGCCAGGCGCGCGCCGTCTTCAGTCCCGAGCGCTGCAACCAGTGCATCTGGGCGATCTGCGGGTGAGTCCAGTTCGTCGCATCCTTCAGCGTGCCCCAGCGGCAGCCCTTGAGGGCGACTTCCTGCTTGACCTCGGCCCGGCGCACCTGATCGATTGCGCTAAAGGTTCAGCGTCGCCAGCGCCGTAGCAGCATGTTCCTGCCTGAGATGACCGTAGTGTTTTTCGATCATCGCGACGGACGTGCCACTGACCTGCGCTACGGTGAGCAGGTCCAGGCCATGCGTCACGAGGTCCGTGATCGTGGAGTGGCGCAGCGTATACGCGGTGACGGCGTCCGGGAGCCCTGCGGCCCGCACGGCAGCCTTGACCGGTCGCTTCCACTTGTCTTTATTCCAAGCCATTCCATCCGAACGCGTGAACAGCAGATCGCCAGGTGACTTGTTTTTTGCGAGGGCCGCCAGCGCCGCGGCGGTGTCAGCCGGCAACAAGATCGTGCGATAACCTTTGCTCTTGTCCCGAATGATGACCAGCTCGCGCTTGCGGATGTCAAGGTTCTGCACCCGTAGCGAGGCCAGTGCGCCGGGACGAATCGGCAGCAGGCAGAGTCCGCGGGCGAACGATGCGGCGTCTGAGGGGAGCGCCGCCAGAAACCGTCGCCGCTCGTCCCGATCGAGATACTCCGTCCTGCGCCCGTGCGTCGGAAGCGGCTTCAGCGCCTGCCTCCACGCCAAGTCGCTCAGGACCTCGCCCTCGTTGAACGCCTTGTTCAGTGCGGCCCGCAGCGCAACCATGTCGCGATTGACCGTGGCAGGCTGACGCTCGCGCGTGACTGCCATGCCACGTTTGTTTCGCGTCACCTTGGCGGGCAACGCTTCCAGATGGCGGCGCCATTCGCGCAGGTGCCGGTCCGTCAACTTGTGCAGGAGTACCTTGGCGATCGGTTCGGCATAGACATAGCGCTGGAAGCGCCCCCCCGACTCGGGCTTGACGAGGGCATATCGCTCGCAGACTTCACGGACGCTGATCGGCTCGTGAGAGCCGCCTCCGATCAGGTGCGCAAACCAGGCGCGCGCCTCGGTCGAGGCCGCGCCGAATCGCTCGCTGGCAGGCAGGTGGCCGAAATCGCCCAGCGAGCGATGCACCTGCTTCATCCGGTCTGCATCATAGAAACGGGCGATCCAGGTCCCTCCGCCGTCGTGTGCGGATGGCCGGAAGCCGAGGTACTGACCCGAGGTCAGCTTGTGCCAATAGGGCTCACGCCGAGGCTTGAGCCTGTCGCGCGCCTTGACCGTGCCCAGATCCATTGTCCCAACCTCCAAAACCCCGTACGGAAAAAGTACGAAAAACTATGGCGGATAAGCATGGACTACAGCGCATTGCAAATCAATACGTTAGAACCACCGTGGACCATCATGGACCCCATTTCCCTACCTTCACACGGCAGGGGTCACAGGTTCAAACCCTGTACCGCCCACCAGTCTTTGCTCGAAATGCACCGAGTCACGAAGAAGGCCGATCCTTGCGGACCGGCCTTTTTTTGTGTCCGGAAAGACGGACAGGTACCCCACTGGGCACCGATACTTCAGGGCGTTTCGCCAGCTTTCGACGACGCGTCCCTGCGCACGCGCCTCCCGGCCTGTACGAAGACGGCAAGCCGCAAC
>JAGWRJ010000570.1 GCA_028869725.1 Alphaproteobacteria bacterium
AAGGTGCGTTGCCAAGACCTAGCTCCCGGTTCCGAAGGTCCCGAGATCGATTAGGACCTTCGCCCGTTCAGATTCGTATGCAGCGAGCGTCAACCGCAGGGCCTCCCGCCCGTCATAACCGCTGCCGATCGGCTCGCGGCCTTCGGTGATCGCCGCCTTGAACTCACGCCATTCGTTGCGCCACGAGGCATCGCCGCCGCGATATTCGATAATATGGTCCTGGAACGGCGCAGTGAAGTCGCGCTTGCCCACAAGAAGGCGCTCGGTGCCATATGTCGCGCCGAGACCGTCAATGGTCAGGTAGCCTTCGCTTCCGGAAAATTCGAGAAGGAAGACGTTCTTCCACTGCGTCATGCTTGAATGAAGCATAGCGATCGCGCCACTAGCTGATCGGAACAGCGCCATGCCGTTGTCTTCGAGCCTCTGGGATTTGAAATAGCCGATCGAAGTCAGACAGCTGACCTCGGTGAGTTCGCCCAGGAACCAGCGGAAGAGGTCGATGGCATGAACGCCCTGCTCGGCGAACTGGCCGCCGACTGCGATCTGTGGGTCCGCGCGCCATTCCTTCTCAAAGCCGGGACGGCCGCAGATGCCATAAGTGCAACGCGCCGAGATCAGCCGGCCGATATCGCCGCGCGCGAAGCGGGTATGGGCATCTAGGATCGCCGGGTGATGACGATGATTGAAGCCACATTTGAGGATACGGCCGGTATTGATGGCGGTCTTCAACATGTTGTCGGCCTCCGGCAGTGTGCGGCAGAGCGGCTTTTCGCAGAGCACATGCTTACCGTTTACCATCGCCGCGATCGATATCTCGGCATGCGAATCCGGCGGCGTGCAGACAACCACGGCGTCGACGTCCTCGCGCTCGATCGCGCGGCGCCAGTCGGTACTCCACTCGCAGCCAAATTTGCCGGTTAGCTTACTGGGCTGATCCGTTCCAAAATCAACGATCTCTACCAGTTCGTCATCGGCAGAATCGAGAACGACAGGTACCCGACGACTGGTTTGAAGCCCGGCACCGATGAACGACACTCTCATTGCGACGCTCCTGAAATTTCAAGCTTTGCGGCGTCCGCGGCCGATGTCGTCGAATTGGAGGCCGGCAGCCACAACCTGTTCCGGATCCCACAGACCTGCCGTGTCGAGAACATAGGTACCTGCCATCGCGGCCTTCGCCGCCTTAAAGTCAATGGCCTTGTAGTCCTTCCAGGGCGTCATCAGAACGACGGCATCGGCGGCTTCCATGGCGCCAAGGGGGGAGTCGCAGTAGGTGCATTGCGAACTGCGTTTCAGCTCTCCAATGTCGACCTTGGGATCGTGTGCTCTGACTTCGGCGCCAGCGGCGATGAGGTCAGCTATTACCTCCAAAGCTGCCGAGCGGCGCAACGTACTGGTGTCGGGCTTGTAGGTCACCCCGAGCACGGCGACATGGGCCCCGCGTAGGTCCTTTAGGGCGCGGGAAAGCTTGCGCAGGACGAGGCGGTTCTGCTCGCCATTAGACTGCCAGGTGCCGTTCAGAAGGGGCGTGTCGATCCCGTATTTGCGACCCAGCCCACGCATGGTCTGAATGTCGCGCGCCAGCGTACCACCCGAAAAGCCCAACCCGGGCAGCAGCATCGCCTTAGCACCGATGCGAGGCTCGATACGCAGCACCTCACCAACCCGCTTGCCGTCAGCGCCAACTTCGTCGCAGATGTTTCCGAGCTCGTTGGCAAAGCAGATGCTGACGGCGAGAAACGCATTGAGCGCATGCTTGACCATCTCTGCCGTGCGCAGCGTCACATGCTCCCACTTCACGGCCATAGGGCGCATGACTTCCATCAGCCGGTCGAAGGTTGCCTTGTCGTCACAGCCAATGACGGGGAGCGGTGGGGTTCGGTAACGCTCAATCGCCTGGCCAAGGCGCAGGTTTTCCGGGCTGTAGGCAATGGATACATGTCGGTTCGGCTTTGTTGTATTGATGATGCTAATTAGCTGGTCGCACGTGCCGACTGGGACTTGGGCCGTGACGAATATGACTGCACCCTCAGCGACGACCGGCGCGATACGCTCGAAGGTGGCGAAGATGCCGCTGAGATCGCTTTCGTCGTTCTCGTTCACCGGGGTGTCGAAGGCCACGAACACGAATGGCGCATTCTGGACGGCCGCAGCCATATCGGTCGTGAAAGTCAGGCGGCCGCAGGCCACGCCCTCTTCAAGCAGCGCGTCGAGGCCCGGCTCGAAAAGCGGAGCGCGGCCCTTGCTGAGATCAGCAACCCGCGCGGCATCCTCGTCAGCGCCGACGACCTCAAAACCCATGTCGGCAAGGCAGGCCGCGGCGACCGCACCTTGATGCCAGACTCCAAGAACGGAGATCTTCATAGAACCCATGCCTTGCTGCCCGGCTTATCGAGCATGCGGCGCACGGCGACACGCACGGACTGGTCGGAGTTAAGTCTCGAAGTCCAACCGACAGCGGCGCACTTGTCGACACGGAAATGCACGCGCGGCTGATCTCCAGGCCATGCCTTCTTCTTTCCCTCGATCTCTATCTTGCAGCCTTCTAGCCCGGTCTCTTCGACGACAATTCGTGCGATATCAACCACCCGAGTAATTGTCGGCGTACCGAGATTGAAGACATCGCAAGGCTTGTCTTCGTCCATCGGAATGTTGCGGTAGCCATGGAGCATGCCGTCCAGGCATTCCTCGACGAGGAAATAATTCTTTTCCTGACGGCCGTCCCCGCGCACCAACAGGCGGCTCGGATCTTTTTTCACGTTGTTCAGGAAGTCGAAAATGACTCCATGGGTCATGCGCGCACCGACCACATTACCGAATCGGTACATCCACGCGCGGAGGCCGTAGACGTAGCAATGCGAAGAGATAAAGGCTTCGCAGGCGACCTTGCCGGCGCCATAGGTGGAAACCGGAAGCATTGGGCCCGCGGTCTCCGTTACCGGGTCTTCGGCGGCCAAGCTGCCATAAACAGCGCCGCTCGATGCGAAGATCATGTCGCGCACGCCTTTTAGACGCATCGCTTCGAGCAGGTTGAACGTCCCAATGATTCCGTTGTTGAGATCACGTTGTGGAGAATGATGACTGTTGATGATGTCCGTGTTGGCGGCAAGGTGCCAGACTAGGTCGTGCCCCTCAATCTCCTTGGTCAGACGCTCGATGTTGCAGATGTCCGCTTCGACGAAGGTGATGTTGGGCTTGGACAGG
>JAGWRJ010000571.1 GCA_028869725.1 Alphaproteobacteria bacterium
CCCGGAAGACGGGCTAAGGATGGCGGTCTCTAAGGAACATTTTGAAATAAAGCAAACGTTATACCGTATACGGCAGCATAAAATTATGAGATCGGTCGCATTTGCGACAGTTTCACCTATCTGTTGCGGTAGCGCGAGGCGGTACGGGTGGGCCATCCGCATATCGCAGGAGAATTCAGGAGAGGTCGCTTGTACGTATGCAGATCTGGGAGATGAGCTGTGAACCTGCGGCCAGAGCCTACACCAGCGGCGCTAGCTTCTTGGCGCGCCGAGTATGTACCAATGGTCAGGATCTGCGGGCGTCGAGAGCGCATAGACCCGCGTATCGCGCAGCGACCCTGCTGGGACAGTGAGGGAGTGTTGCGATCACAACCTCTCCGCCGACAAAAGGTAACCGCGCCTTTACCTCAAGAGGATAAGAGGGGAGCAACCGCGGAAGGAACAGCATGCGATCCGCTCCGACCCTTGCTCTGATCGGACTTGCAACGGTCTTCGCCTCCGCTACGCCCACGCTTGCGGCGTCCGGCCAGGCTATGCCCAGCCACAAGATCACACAGGCGGTCAGCTACGTTCCGATCCATCCGATCTATGCGACCGTCATGGATGCGGGCAGACCTGCCGGATTATTGCTGGTCTCGATCGGTCTCGATATTCCCGATGCCACGCTAAGGGCCCGCGCCAGAGCCGCCTTGCCATTGCTGCGTGATGCCTATGTCCGCAACATGATGACCTTTGCTGCGGCGGCAGTGCGACCCTTCGAGCAGCCCGATGTCGACCTCATTGCGCGCCGCCTGCAGGCGGTCACCAATCAGCAATTACACCAGAGCGGTGCCCGCGTATTGCTTGTCCAGGTCATGCTGCAGATGTCCCACTAGGAGACGACGCACACCTGCTCGCACTGCGTTCAGCGATTGGCACCTGGCACCCAGAGCACATCGCCACCTGCGCCGACATTGGCAAAGCGGGCGGCGACAAAAAGGTGATCCGACAATCGATTGATGTATCTGAGAGCGACCTCACCTACCGGTTCGCTTTCAGCCAGCGCCACCATCAACCGTTCAGCCCGACGTACGATCGTTCGCGCCAGATGAAGATGTGCTGCGGTCGCGCTTCCTCCCGGAAGCACAAAGGATCGCAGTGGCTCGAGTTGCGCATTCATCCGGTCAATTTCCTGCTCAAGCCGATCCACCTGGGATGGAATGACGCGCAATGCGCCTTCGGCAGGTTTGGCGGACTCCGGCACACACAGATCGGCGCCGACATCAAAAAGATCGTTCTGAATACGCGCCAGCATCGCGTCGAGTTCGCTGTCGGCGTTCAGACGGGCCAATCCGATGGCGGCATTGGCCTCGTCAACCGAGCCATAGGCTTCGATGCGAAGTGCGTGCTTGGAAAGGCGTGTCCCGTCACCGAGGGCGGTAGTGCCCTTGTCACCTGTACGGGTATAGATTTTGTTGAGCTTGACCATGGCAGCAAGCTTAGCCCGGTTTGGCTGTCAGTACCGCAAAAAATAATGACGAATCCGGCCGCACCCGCGTCAGGCTGTCTCACCGGCCAGCACGGCTCAGCCGGCGCCCAGCGTATTAAGAGCCAGCTGGTAGCTGGCGATCTGGGCGGTCAGGTAGGGTGAGACCGTTCCCTGGTTCTGGGCAGACGCTGTGCTTGCCGACGTCCCCGCCGGCGCATTGGTCTGCCGATAGGCGCTGGTGATCGCGTTCATTGCGTTGAGCAGGACCGCCTTGGCAACGCCAGCGTCCGATGAGCTCGAAATATCCAGAGGCGTCCCGCTCAGTCCGAGACCAAATACCTGCGACGCCGCAGCCGAGCCGTTCGTTTGGCTCGACGACGTGCTTGTGCCGTTGGAGATTGTTCCTGGCGAGATGCCAAGACGGGCGAGGGCGTCGAAGTCCTGTGGCCCGGCGATGAGTTTGGCCGAGACCCCCTTGTTGACGGCGATCTTGAGCGCGTCGCCGCCATTTCCATAGGTAACCGATGCATTTCCAGCAAAGACCATGGCATTATTGATCTTGTCGGCAAGGGACTGGAGCGTCTCTCCGGAGTCGATGGTAATTGTCTGCGTGCTAGTCGCACCATTGCGGGTGATCTGGATCTGAAAGGAATCGCCTGGCCGCAATGTGGAGGCCGAGGTGAGATCGACGGACTGATTGATATCGATTGTACCGCGCGGCAGTCCCAGGGCGTCGAGGACACTCGATCCTGTCTGATCAAGGACAACACTGGCGCCGGTCGATGTACCACTGGCTCCGCCATATTGCTGTGTCCAGTTGACCGTGCCTGTCGCGGACAGCTGTGCCACGAACGCATTCTGCGTCCCCTGCACGTTGCGGATCTGTCCGCTGAAGGTGCCGGTCGTGGTTCCGGCAAGATACACGTTACCAGCGGAGTCGACGGTGAGACTGCCAGCAGTATCGGTGCCTGATGTTCCCACATAGGTGACGGTATTAGCGCTGACCGAGCTGCCGGCATCGGTAAAGCTCGCGACAAACGCGTCCAGTCCGCCGGAGGGGCTACCCACCACCGTGGCCGTTCCACCACTCGTCAGATTGGCACTGGATGAGGTTCCAGAAAGATAGACTTTGCCATTGGCAAGGGCGAGACCGCTGATCGAGCCGCCATTGCCGAGCGCGCCCAGATCTTCGGTCCACACCGGAGCCGTCGTGGCATCGCCATTGGCATATTTGGAAAGAATGGCTTCGCCATTTTGTACGCTGGCGACATAGAGACTGCCATTGCTTCCGACGGCGGTCGCCTGCACCGCGTCGCTGCCCGAGGTACCGAACTGCTGCTCATATTGAATGGTACCGCTGGCATTAAGTTTGGCGACATAGGCATCCTGACCGCCGGCATTCGTCTGACCGGCACCGACAGTGCCGGAGACCTGACCTCCGATATAGATGTTGCCGCTTGCATCGACACTGACGCTGTTGGCGCTGTTGGCGGCAAGCGTGGGAATCTGCTGCACCCATTGCTGGTTGCCATTGGTGTCATACTTGGCGACAAAACTGTCGGTGTTGCCATCTGCAATACCGGTGGTGGTCAGATTGGCCGTCGTCGAGCCGGCAATGATGACATTGTTGTTCGAGTCAATCGCCAGCGAATAGGCATTGGCACTGGCAGCGCTTCCTAAAAGCTTGGTCCACTGCAGATTGCCGGCCGAATCATATTTGCTGAGCACGACATCCTGTGTGCCCTGGATGAGTTCATTGCCAAAGCTCCCGGTAGCTGTGCCAATCGTATAGACATTGCCATTGCTGTCGACCGCACTGGCCGTCGTGGTCGAGTTGCCACTCGTGGGCGACAGCGTCTCGTTGAATCCGGCCTGGGGCGCCGAGGCCGTGAGATTGCTGAGCTTGATCAGGCGTCCCTGCTGGTCGGCCCCAGTGGTATAGGTCTGCGAACCAGAGACGGTCGAGCTTGCCAGAGGGCTGCCGCTTGAACCCGCCAGATAGAGTGCCGGCGTAGCGGCGGCGCTGGAAAAGGTCAGATTCTCTCCGGGCGCTTCGGTAATGGCGATACCATAACTTGCCTTGGTCGGATCGTTGATCGAGCCCTGGGTGATGACCCGCGACAGCTTGGAGGAGAACCCGGCTGCCGCGAGTTGCTGATTGACGTATGCAACAATGTTGTCGAGGGTCAGAGACCCTGAAACATTGGCCAGGTTGATCGCGACATTGGTGGTGGTTCCGCCTTTCTGGACCGCAATCGTGAAGCTTTGCTGGGCACTGACATTGGGCAACGCGGTCGACAGATTGGCATCGGATACGATCGTGGCGCCCTGATAGGAAAACGGCGCGAAGGGCACCGAGACGCTACTTGTTACCGAGGACTGGGTCTTGCCCAGCTGCAGCGTAAAATTGTTGAAAGTAGTCGAGGAGATGTAGTTCTCGACCTGGGTAAGCCCCTCCTGGAAACGCGTATTGTAGCCTGCCTGCTGGCCGGAGGTGACGCCCGAACGCGTGCTCATGCCGGCAAGATAGGACAGGTTGTTAAGTGCCGTATAAATTGAAAACAGCTTCTGATTGTCCTGTTCGGTCTTGCTCGAAGCGCTGCTTCCGGCGGAATAGGGGACGTTGCTCGTATCGAGAAAATTGGTGAGCGACATGATCTGGGCATCACGCGCCTGCTGATTGGGAGAACTCGTATTGTTCCAGGGTGGGTTGTCATTGGCCGTGGCGCTGTTTGTTGTCCCGCTCGCAGTCGAGGTCTGCTGCGTGGCAGATGAACTCGTAGACGACAGACTTGTGGTCTGCATCTGCGCATCCATGTAGTTGATCAGCGACGAGGCGCTGATCGTCGTGAATGAGATCTGGCTCACCATGCCTCAAACCCTGCCAGAGCGTGCTTAAGGCATTGCTAAGCCGTGTACTTAACGGGACCTTAAACTCCCTGCAGTAAGAACGGGGCATGTCCTCGAACGCCTATCAGACCGGTCTCAGGCTTGCCGAACGTGGTCGCCACAGTGAGGCGATCGCAGCCTTCGAGAGCGCACTGGCACAAAAGCCCGATGACACACGCGTCCTCTATGCCCTCGCGGGCACGGCCCGCAGACTTGGTCTGCCTCAGGTGGCCCGCGGCTTTTATGGCAGAGTACTTGCGCTCGAACCTGAACGTATCGAGGCAGTAAACGGCCTCGCCCAGCTCCTGTGCGAGACGAATGAACCGGAAGGGGCACTCGAACTGCTCGGCCCCTTCGTGGAACGCTACAGCGACTGTCCGGAATTGCGGGTGACCCTGGGTAATGCTCTGCGTCAGCTCGACCGCCCTGAGGAGGCCGAAGCCGCTTTTCGCGCGGCGCTTGCGCTATCGCCCACCTGCGCTCCGGCGCTCGGCAATCTGGCCGATTGCCTGGCCGATCGGGGCGAGATTACAGCAGCACTGGCACTCTATGACCGCCTTCTGAGCCGTGATCGTGACCACCACACAGCGCGCCTCAACCGCGCCATCCTGCATTTTCTGAGGGGAGATCTGAAACCTGGTTGGCGCGACTATGCTGCCCGGCTGAAGCTCGCGGGCAAGGCGCCCCGCCCGCTGCATCGCCTTACCGCCTGGTCTGGCGGCACGCTCAGGAACACCCGCCTGCTGATCACGGCCGAGCAAGGCGTGGGCGATCAGATCATGTTCGCAAGCCTCATCCCGGAGCTTTCCCTTGAGGCTGCGCGTCAGGGCGGCAGGCTTCTGCTCGAATGCGATCCGCGCCTTGAACCGCTCTTTGCCCGCAGCTTTCCCAAGGTCGCGGTTCATGCCGCCCACTGGCGGGGCCGCGAAGGCGTGGTCGAAGCCCATTACGACTGGCTGGCAGCACGTGGCGGCGCAAGCGCAGCCATCGCACTGGGCAGCCTCGGGCGCTATCTGAGGCCTGATGTGGCGTCCTTCCCGCGCCCTCATGCCTATCTTGCGGCTGAGCCTGCCGAGCAGAAACGCTGGCAGGACTGGTATGGCACGCTCCCGAAAGGCCGCCGGTTCGGCATCTGCTGGCGCAGTGGCAAGCTCGGCGGTGGACGGGCGCTGCAATATGCACCGCTCGCAGCCTGGGCAGAGCTCATGCGCGAAACCGCGGGGGAATTCGTCTGCGTGCAGTATGACGCCCAGAGCGATGAGATCGCCACCCTTGAGCGCCTCAGTGGCCGCACGCTGCATGTGCCGCCCTCTATCGATCAGAAGCAGGAACTCGACCGCTGTGCGGCGCTGCTGTCATGCCTGGATGTGGTGATCAGTGCGCCAACCGCTGTGAGCTGGCTTGCGGCGGCACTCGGCGTCGCCACCCTGAAACCTCTCTATGCCACGAGCTGGACCGGATTCGGGACCAACTATGAACCGTTCGCGCCCGCCGCCCGGCTGATCGAACCGGATCTACCCGGCGACTGGTCGCAGTGCTTTGCGAAAATACGTGAGGCCTTGAGCTGAGCACAACCTCAGCTGGCGCGCAGGCAGGTCCGTGCTCGCCGCTGGGCGAGGAAACCGGCCAGGTCGGCAGCGATGCGGTCAGCTCCCTGCGCGTCGATCCGGGTCAGACCTGCATGGCGCATCTGCCGGCGCAGAGCGGTATCGCCGAGAAGCCGCCGTATGGCCGCGACTATGGTTTCATCGGACACAGCATCCGCCCGACCAAGATTTATTCCCATGCCCGCCTGCGCGAAGGCCGCTGCCGAGTCCACATGATCGTCCGTCAGTCCGAGGTAGAGGGCCGGAACGCCACTGGCAGCCAGTTCGTAGGCAGTTACGCCGAATGCACAGAGGGCGAGATCGGCTCCGGCAAATTCGGGGCCAAGGTCATCCGCGCCTTCAATTGTTTCGAATTGGGGCGACAGGGCAATCACCGACTTTGCCAGACGTGCACCGTCACCAATGCCTCGGCCGATCACAAAGCGTATGCGGCAGTGCAGGTCGTCTCCCGCGAGAGCCTGGGCACAACGCAGCGTCAGCCCCATGGGATCGCTGCCACCCATGGTCACCAGAAGCCGGGGCAGCCCTCTGCGCTCAGGCTGTAACTGGCTTGCCGGACGCGCACCGAGGATTGTCCACTGCCAGCCGACCCGTACAAGAGTGCTACTGCCGCTCCAGTCGAGTGCCGTGGCCTTGGGTACGGGGGGCAAGTATGCGAGGTCCGCAACCAGCCGCCGGTCACTGGCATCGTCAACGACAGCACATACACCGACCTGCTGCCGGAGCCGATCAAGGCCGGCCGCACCAAAGCCATCGCGAAAATCACAGACCAGGATATCGGGCCGGTGCTGAAGAATGAGCGCGGCAATTGCCGTTTCGTCGTCGCCCGCGATCGCCGTCGCTTCAAAACCCGCAGCCCGGATCGGCAGCAGGGCATCGTCACTGCCTTTCACGGCGAAGACGACGCCAATTCCCTGGCGGTCGCGCAAGGAGCGCGCCAGCATCACCATACGCTTGACGTGACCATAGCCATACGCACCGCCACCGTCGCAGCGGATAAGACACAGTCCGCCCGTCTCAAACGATTTCTGATGCACATGGGCATTGATCGAACGCAGATGCGGCTCGCGCTCCAGCAGTAGTAGGAGGTCGGCGAGAACGGCCTCGCCGGCCTTGGCCGCCAGCCGTTCGTGAACAATCTCGGCGAAGGCAAGATCGTCGGGCGTATCGATGGTAAGTCGCATCCCGTCCCGCGCCAGCAGTGGGTAGGGCGCAGCACGGGCAATCCTCACAAAGTCGGGATGCACCTTGAAATATCCCGTGACATGTTCGCGGGCGATGGGATCGTCGCGCGCATCCATCATCAGCTTGTCGAGGGCACGCCGGCTCATGGGATCGACGCCGCAATGCGCCGTCACCGCACCGTCCTCGAGGAGGACATAGTCAGCATTATCCGCGAGCATCGCAGCGATCAGATGATCGACGAACCCGGCATCGATAAAGGGGGCGTCAGCATTGACGCGCACGATGACATCAGCCTCGAGCATGTCGGCGGCGCGGGCAAAACGGGCAAGCACGTCGTCCTCGGGACCGCGTACGACGATGAGACCCTGCTCGCGGGCAAACTCGACGATGGCGTCATCGCGCGGGTTGACAGACGTCGCGATCGCGATCTTTCCGATCAGGCGCGAGCGCTTCAGCCGGTGCACCACATGCCATAAGAGCGGCATTCCGGCGATCGGGCGAAGCACTTTTCCAGGCAGGCGCGTAGACCCCATACGCGCCTGAATGACCGCGACGATATTGGGGCGCACCGCAGGCTCGGGCGACAGTGCGCTCACGCAGCCCTTCCCCAGGCTAAGCGGACATGCTTGAAGGGCCGCATCCCGTCAGAGGGATCTGCCCGCCAGTTGCTGTCCTCGCGCTCGCAGGGCTGCGATACCTTGCAGCCGTCGCCGTCCGCCAAAAGACTCTCCCGCACACCCGCGATAACCGGTGCAATTTCGTGTGGCAGCCAGCAATGGCCCGCAGCGTATTCGGCGCCGTCCCCATCCAGATCAAGATGGAACTCGATTGCCGCCGCCTGCCAGCGCTGTACCGCGCGCCACACAACAGCCGGACGGCGCGTATGGTCGGACCATCCGACCGGACATGCGGTACGCGTCCGCAGCGTATCGATGGCTGCCAGATTGGCCTGTTCGACAGGTGTCGGATAGGCCGAAACGCAATGCAGCAAGGTCAGATCCGTGCAGCCTGAGGCGCGCAGGGTCGCTACCGCAGCGTCGATCTCCTCGAGGCTCGCCATGCCTGTGGACAGGACCACCGGCTTACCGGTGCGTCCACAGGCTTCAAGCAGGGGCTGCACCAGAATTTCGTAGGATGCGATCTTGTAGAAGTCTACGTATGGCGCAAGTTCCTCCACTGCCTCGACATAGAACGGGGTGCAGGAGAAGGCGATGCTGCGTTCGCGGCAGCGTTCGGCCAGGGCGGGTAGATGGCTGAGAGGTAGCTCCCATGCCTCGCGTGCCCGATGCTGTTCACTACGACTGAGAATCTCCGGCGCGAACATGCGCGCAATACGAAAGAGCTGAAACTTGACCGCGTCGCAGCCGATCTCAGCAGCGGTATCGACGAAGGCCAGGGCGCGGGACAGATCACGTCCGTGGTTGGACGAGGCTTCGGCAATGAAGAACGGCGTGCGCATGGCGAATCGCTCGTAACGGCGGCTTTAACGTTTTTTAAAGGCCCTATGACTAAGAAGCCGTTAACGGGGTCCGAAAATGATGAAGATCGACGCCTCCAGTGCACCCGATATCGCCTGGCAGGGCCATCACGGACCGGCCCTCGCCGGCCTGAACGGCTACGACGTGATTTCCTGCACTGTCTGCGGCTTTGCCCATGCCGTGCCGCTGCCAACACCTGAACAGCTCATCGCAGAATATCGCGACCGCTACTACAGCGACGAAAAGCCCACCTATCTTGCCCATGCTCGCGAAGATCAGGACTGGGCACAGCTCAGCCAGGACGATCGCCTGCATGTACTCGAGCGGCTCCTGCCGCCGTCGCGACGGCGGCTGATCGATATCGGCTGCGGTCCGGGATTTTTTCTGCAGACGGCCTGCGCGCGCGGTTGGGAATGCGAGGGTATCGAGCCTTCGCAGCAGGCATCGGAGCACGCACGCAGCCTCGGACTTCGTGTTCATCAGGGTTTTTTCAGCGCGGACTACGCGAAGGGCCTGGGTACATTCGACGTCGTACACATGAATAACATGCTTGAGCATGTACCCGATCCGGTGTCGCTGCTACGTGCGGCCTGTCACATGCTGGCACCAGAGGGTGTGCTTGTGGTTGGCGTGCCCAATGATTTTTCGCCGTTGCAGATCGCCGCTGCAGCCAATGGCCTGCCACGCTGGTGGGTCGCACCTCCGCATCATCTCAACTACTTCGACTTTTCCTCGCTGGCGAAGCTCCTGGAGCGCTTGGGGCTGCGCGTCGTTGAACGGCAGACCAGTTTCCCGATGGAAACATTCCTGCTCATGGGCGACGATTACACCAAGGATCCGGCATTGGGACGGGCCTGTCACAACCGGCGCAAAAGTTTCGATCTTGCTCTGGCAAAAAGCGGTCTCAACGATGTCCGCCGCGACGTCTATCGTGCGCTCGCCGAGGCTGGACTTGGACGCGAAGCCATCATCTTTGCGGTACGGTCGTGAGCGCCCGCCCCTTCTTCATCGTTTCCAGCGGGCGTTCGGGCACGGCAATGCTGCACAAGGTGCTGGCCGCGGCGGGTAATGTCGACATGCATCATGAGTATATGGTGCAGATCCTGCAGCCCTTGGCGGTGCGCGCCTATCACGGCCTTATCTCGGGGGCGGAGGCGGCGCGGGTGCTGATGCAGACCCATGTTGCGGCGATCCGCTACTGCGATGCGGATTTCTGGGGAGATTCCTCCAACAAACTGTCCTGGCTCATTCCCGAGCTGTCCGGGCTCCTGCCGGATGCGAGGTTCGTGCATCTCGTGCGCGACGGGCGCAAGGTCACCGGGTCGTATTTCCGCAAGCTCGGCGATGAATGTTACGACGACCGCTCCACCCGCATCCTGGCGCATCATCTGTCGGCACCGGATACCGTCCCTCCACCACCACCGGAGAAGAAATACTGGTGGCCGCAGGCCAGGCCGGACAGTCCCTGGGCTGCCGAATTTTCCAGCTTCAGCCAATTCGAGCGCATCGCCTGGCATTGGTGCGAGATCAATCAGGTGATCCTCGACGCCCTGACCTGCCTGCCCGCGGCGCGGCAGGTCTTTGTGCGTCTGGAAGATCTCTACGAACAACCTGAGACCCTGTACGATCTGCTCGATTTCCTGGAGCTGCGCAGAAGCCCGGATCTTGTCGAGCTGTTCCACCGTCCGCACAATGTCAATCGCCCCGAAGACCGCCTTCTGACCGCGGACGAAACCGCCGCCTTTGCACGCATTGCAGCGCCGATGATGCAGCGTCTCGGCTATGATGAACGGACCGAATACGTAGTGAATTATTAACGCTGTCGGCGTCAGTATGGTGAACGCAAGCCTAAAGGACGCCAGCCTTGAACACCTGCGAACGCTGCGAGTTGTGCCAACAGGCGGCGCTTGAGCCCATCTATCGCGGCGCCGGCACTGTGCGTGACCTCACGATCCACCTGTGTCGCCATTGCGGATTGCTGCAGTCGCTGCCGCGCATCGACCAGGCACCACGGCGCGCTGCGGCAGCATCCGGTGCCGCCGATTGGGGCAACATCCGCTACGGCAAGGGATTTCGTACCGCACATGCGCTGGGCGCGCTTTCACGTCATGCCGATCTGTCGGCGCCAGCACAGGTTCTCGACGTAGGTTCCAACCGCGGCAGCTTTGCCCGCCAATTCATGGCTGCTGCACCCAATGCCTCGCTGCTTGCCATTGAACCCGACGCGCGCGTCGCAGACTGTGTGCAGGAGCTTGATCGTACCGAGCTCATCTGTGCACGCATTGAGGATGTTGCGCTTCAGTCGGAGCGGTTCGACATCGTCCACAGCTGCCATACAATCGAGCATGTGGCTTCTCCAGCAAAGGTGCTTGCCGATCACTGGCGCGTACTGAAACCACAGGGCCTGCTCGTGCTGGATGCGCCATCCACAGCGATACTCGAATCCGAAGACATGGTCGAAGAATGGTTCATCGACAAGCATCTCTATCACTTCTCGGCGCGCACTCTCATGCGCATGGTCAGTGCTGCAGGCTTTGAGATCATCGAGCCCCCTGAGCCAGGTGATCGCGAAAACCTGCTGCTCGTTGCAGTCAAGTCTGGCCGACCTACAGCTTCAACCACGGCAGATCCACGCGAAGTATCCGACGCAGAACGCCGTGTGGCCACCTATGGTCGCAATCGCGCCGCCAATCTGGCGGCACTCACTGCGGTGGCCACTGAAATCGCGCATCTGAGTACGCGACGGGTCGTCATCTGGGGCGCAGGACGCCTGTTCGACGCTCTCATCACCTTCGGCGGCTTTGCGCCATCCCTGCTGGCTGGTCTGATTGACGCCCACCTGGGTGCACATCTGCCACAGCGCCATGGCCTCAAAGTTCACCCGCCCGAGGCGATCACCGCGATCGCGCCCGATGTGGTGGTGGTGATGTCGCGGACCTTTGCCGGTGAAATTGCAGACACGGTACGGCGGCTGGCGCCGAACGCAGAGATCATCACCTATGGCGAGCTGATCGGACGCGCCCGGCTCGCTGTGGCAGCCTGACAAAGAGGAAACTATGGGGCTTGAAGTCTTGGATGCGGGCCAGCCCGAGGCGGCAAGCCCTTATGACTCGCTGGCCGCGCAGGTGCGCGCGGCGGCGACCTTTACGCGCAAGCATGCCATTGCGGCCATCTATCATGCCGGTTCGGGACACCCCGGCGGCGCAATGTCCTGTGCTGACATCCTTGCTGCACTGTTCGGCGCCGAACTTAATCTGTGGCCGGATCAGCCCGAGGATCCGGACCGCGATCGCTTTGTCCTCTCCAAGGGTCATGCGGCACCGGCGCTCTACGCCGTGGCATCGCATTTCGGATTTTGCAGCCCGCGTGCGGCGCTGTCCTTGCGCAAGCTTGGCAGTCCCTTTCAGGGCCATCCGCACGTGCTGGATCTGCCCTGGGTCGAAACCTCGACCGGCTCGTTGGGTCAGGGCATATCCGTCGCCGTCGGCATGGCTCTGGGTTTGCGTCTGCGTAAGAGTTCGGCTCGCGTCTATACGTTGCTGGGAGACGGCGAACTGCAGGAAGGCGAAGTGTGGGAAGCGGCGATGAGCGCTGCCCATTATGGCCTCGACAACCTGTGCGCGATCATCGACTACAATAAGCTGCAGAGCGATAACCGCAACGACGCGATCATGCGTCTGGAACCGCTCGCCGCAAAATGGCGGGCTTTCGACTGGGCTGTCGCCGAGATCGACGGACACGACGTCGATGCGCTCCTGCGTACCTTTCGCCGCGCCGGTGGAAGCCAGGGTCGGCCCTCGCTCATCATTGCCCACACCATCAAGGGCAAGGGCGTCCCCTTCATGGAAAACGTCCCCACCTGGCATGGCAGCGTCAAGCTGACGCGTGCGCAGGCCGCCGAGGCTCTTGCTGCGCTCGGCAGTGCGAACGAAGAGGTCGAGGAGTTTCTGTCATGAGCACGGCACCATCTTTGATCGCAACCAGTGGCGATTCCTTGCGCGAAGCTTTTGGTCGTACCCTGTCCGAGCTGGCTGATGAATTTCCCGACGTGGTGGTGCTTGATGCCGATATTGCCGGAGGCACTGGTGCCCACCACTTTCGCGCCTCCCACCCAGACCGCTTTTTTCAGTTTGGTATTGCCGAGCAGAACATGATGGCGGCAGCCGGAGGAATGGCCGCGGTCGGTCTTACTCCGGTGGTTACGACTTTTGCCGTATTCTGCCTTCGGGCAGTCGAACAGGCACGTCTGTCCATCGCCTATGCGCGGCGCAATGCCAAGATCGTGGCTAGCCATCCCGGGATCGATGTCGGCCCCGATGGCGGCTCCGCGCAGGCGCTGGAAGACCTCGCGGCATTTCGCGCCATTCCGGGCATGGTGGTGATCTCGCCAGCCGATCCGGTCGAGATGCGTCTGGCGACCCGTGCCATCCTTGCCCACAAAGGACCGTGTTACATGCGCACCGGGCGCAGTCCGGCGCGGCGGATCTTTGGTGACGACCATTCGTTCCAGATCGGCAAGGGTCAGATCATCCGCGACGGGCAGGATGTGACACTGGTGGCCTGTGGTGTCGAAGTGGCCCGTGCACTGGACGCGGCCATGATCCTCTCCGAGGAGGGGGTTTCGGCGCGGGTCGTCAATATGGCGACCATCAAGCCGATCGATCACAATCTTCTGACTCGCTGCGCTGCCGAGACAGGTGCGCTGGTGACCGCTGAGGACCATAATATCCATGGCGGTCTTGGCAGTGCGGTAGCCGAAGCTGTAGCGGCCCGCTATCCCTGCCCGATCGAATTCGTTGGCATGAAGGATGAGTTCGGAGCCTCCGGCGAGCCCGAAGAGCTGGCGGTTCACTTCGGTCTTGATGCCGGCGCAATCGCCAAGGCTGCACGCACCGCTATTGCCCGCAAGACCAAAAGGCGCAATCGATGAGCCGCTTCTCGCTTGCCAACCGTGCCGCTGTGGTAACCGGCGGCAGTCGTGGCATCGGCAGGGCCATCGCACTGGAGCTGGCCGCAGCAGGTGCGGACGTGGTCATCAGCTTCCGCGAGCAGCAGGACAGTGCCCGCAAAGTCGTGCATGAGATCGAGGCGCTGGGACGCAGAGCTCTGGCCGTGCCGCTCGATGTCACCGACCGGGACAGTGTCTTGGGCATGGTGGATGCCGCGCGCGGCTTCGGCCCCATTTCGATCCTGGTCAACAACGCGGGGATCAACCGCCCCACCGATTTCGACAAAATCGAAGAGAGCGACTGGGACGAGATCCTTGCTACCAATCTCAAGGGACCGTTTCTTGTCTGTCAGGCAATGCTGCCCGTGCTGAAGGACAGTGGCGGTGGAGCGATCGTGCATATCAGTTCGGTGTCGGGCCAGTATGGCGGCCCCAGGACGGCGCATTATGCCGCGTCCAAGGCAGGGTTGATTTCGCTCTCACAGGTCATCGCGCGCTTCGGCGCCGCGCACAAGATCCGCTCCAACACGGTCGCAGCCGGTCTGATCGCCTCGGAGATGGCAGAGGCTGGCATGAGCGCCGCCAGCGTGCAGAAGGCGGCCGAGAATATTCTTCTGGGCCGGCTTGGCCGCGCACAGGAGGTGGCTGATGCTGTGATTTTCCTTGCCTCCGATGCGGCCCGTTACATCACGGCGCAGACCCTCAACGTCAATGGCGGGCTCTATTTCTGATGGACAAGTGCATTCTGATCATATCCGGAGGCATCGAGGCAGCCGAAGCAGCACGGCGGGCCAAGGAGATGGGACTGTTTGTCGTGGTGTCAGACCGCGACCCGCGCGCACCCGGATTTGCCTTCGCCGACAGCTGCATTCTTGCCGACGTCTATGGCCCCGAAGAGACGGTCCAGGCGGCCGAACGCTTCAACCGCAAGGTGCGCAGGATTGACGGGGTCATTTGCGTCGCTGCCGACGCGCTGGTGACGGCTGCGCATGTG
Source organism: Alphaproteobacteria bacterium (assembly GCA_028869725.1). Classification (GTDB taxonomy): domain Bacteria; phylum Pseudomonadota; class Alphaproteobacteria; order Micropepsales; family Micropepsaceae; genus Rhizomicrobium. Next base: position 14,570 of record JAGWRJ010000571.1, read on the forward strand.
GCCGAACGCCTGGGCCTTCCGGGCATCGGCCTTCAGAGCGCCCGTCTCGCCTGTGACAAGATGGCGATGAAGCAGCGTTTCGCTGCTGCCGGTGTACCCGTTCCCTGGTTCAGGGAAGTCGCCACAGCACAGGAACTGCAGCGTGTCGTGATCGAACGCGGCGCCGACCTCGTGATCAAACCCGTCGACAGCCGCGGCTCGCGCGGTGTGCAGCGTCTCGGCAAGGTTAGCGATCTTGCCGCTGCATTCGTGTTCGCGCGCAGGCACTCACCAAGCGAGCGCGTTATGGTCGAGCAGTATCTTTCCGGTCCCCAGCTATCCACCGAAAGCCTGATCTGCGAGGGACAGGTCTTTACACCCGGGCTCTCGGACCGCAATTACGAGTATCTCGACCGGTTTGCACCGTTCTTCATCGAGAACGGCGGAGACCTGCCCAGTCACCTTCCCGCCGACCAGCAGGCCAAGGTCAAGGACGTGGTACGCAGGGCCGCAGCAGCACTCGGTATCCGCAATGGAACGGTCAAGGGCGACATCGTCGTACATGACGGCGAGCCTCATGTGATCGAACTTGCCGCAAGACTGTCGGGGGGCTTTTTCTGCACCCGGGAGATCCCGCTCAATACCGGCGTCGATTTTGTCGGCTGCGCATTGCGCCTGGCTTTGGGCGAGACCATCACAGCAGAGGACGCCGAACCAAAGCACCTCGTACCGGTGGTGCAGCGCTACGCCTTTCCGCCACCAGGGCGCATCGTGGCCATCGAGGGCGCGGAGGAAGCGCGGACCATCGCCGGTGTCGAAGATGTGGTAATTACCGCACGTACCGGCGACATCATTCCAGCGGCCGGCGACAAGCGTCCATCGGCCGCCATGGTTCTGGCCCGGGGAGACAGCCGTGCCCAGGCCCTCAAGGCCGCCAACGATGCGCTGGCCTGCTTACGCATCCGCACGACATGAACGCGCCGCTCATCCATCGCAGCAGTGACAAGGCCTGCGCCGGCTGGCTCAGGGTCTTTGCCTTTTTCCATCTCAACATCGCCTTCTCGTCAATCGAGGAGGCACGCCGTGACGAGGTCATTGCCAAATGCTACTGGCCAGTCCTCGCGCTCAGTGACAAGCACCCCCACATCGGACTGGAGGCAAGCGGCTACACGCTTGAGGAGATCGCCGCGCGCGATCCGGCTTGGATCGATGCAGCGCGCCAACGGATTGCCGAAGGACGCATCGAACTGATTGGCTCGGGCTATAGCCAGATGATCGGGCCTTTGGTGCCCGCCCGAGTGGTGGCCGAAAATCTGGCCCACGGTCACGAGGTCTATGAACGCCTCCTCGGCGTGCGTCCGAGCGTCGCCCTCGTCAATGAACAGGCCTATTCAGCCGGTCTGGTCGGGCATTATCTCGACGCCGGCTATCAGGCCATCCTGATGGAGTGGGACAATCCCTCCGCCCATCACCCTGAATGGGACCCGGAACGCCGCTTCTTGCCTCAATATGCGGAAGGTGCAGACGGGCGCACGATCGCGCTGCTGTGGACCGATACTGCGGCCTTCCAGCAGCTGCAGCGCTACGCCCATGGCGATATTTCCCTGACAGCCTACACACGCTACGTGCGAGCCCGGCGGTCCTTGGCAACGCGCGCACTGTGTCTTTATGCAAGTGATGCAGAGATTTTCGACTTCCGTCCCGGACGCTTTCGCAGCGAAGCTGCGCTGGGCACGGAAAGCGAGTGGCAGCGTATCGAGCGAGCCCTGACCGCAATCACCGTCCAGCCCGGTATCAACCTGATCGGTCCGTCACATGCGCTAAAGCTCATTGATCGTGAAGGCGCAGGTCACCGGATGCGTCTGGAAAGTGCTACCGCACCAGTTCCCGTCAAGAAACAGCGCAAGTACAACCTCTCACGCTGGGCGGTCACCGGACGGGACAACACAGCCATCAACGCAGCCTGCGAACGCATTTATCGCGGCCTAATGGAAGCGGAGGCAGGACCTGATGCCTGGAAAGAGCTCTGCTATCTGTGGGCGAGCGACTTTCGCACACACCTGACCGAAACTCGCTGGCAGGCATATTGCACGCGGCTGAGAGCCGCAGAAGCGCGCTGGTCGCCATCGGAGGCAAGCAGCTATCCGCTGCCGCCTGCTGAGGCTGAACCCTGCACCGGACGCAACATCAACATCGCTACGGATCAGATTGTCTGCCGGCTCGACCGGCGCCGGGGCCTTGCCATTGCCCATGCGCGCTTCACCGACAGGCCGCGGGCTCTGCTTGGGAGCATTCCGCACGGTACTTTCAGTGACATCAGCCTGCAGGCCGACTGGTATACGGGCGACTGTGTGTTTGAAGCTCCGGGAGAACCAAAGATCACCGATCTTGAATGGTGTGAGGCGTGGCGCTGGTGTGATACGGACGGAAACATCCTCGTGCAGGCCAAGATCGATACGCCCAAGGGTGCAATCGAAAAGACGATCAGGTTTTGTGCAGGTCGTGCACGTATCGAATTTGATCTGCGCTTTCACTGGGCTGACTGGAACAAGGGTGTTCTGCGGCTGGGTCATATCACCGTTCTGCCCGATGCCTTTGACTGGTCAAATCTGACGCTCAAAACCCACAATGGTGGACAGAACGTGGAGCGGTTTGATCTTTCCGGTCAAACCATCGAACACGGTGCTCCGGTGTCGTTTCTCGTCTCTGCCTCCCAGGGTCTTGGAATGACCGAAGGCTGGGCCGAACTCGATGATGGGCGCACGCGGCTCAAGGTTGACGTGGACCGCACCACCGCACCCTTGCTCGGGCTTCTGACCCACAGACGCAGTACGGACAGCCACTTCTGCCAGCTGATCCTGTCGGCGCTCGAGCTTGACGAAACCCGCAAGCCCAGCGCTTATCGCGACGGCCCGCGGCGGTTCCGATTCGCCATTGAGAGTATGTGATTCAGATCTTGGTATCGATCAGATGAATTCGGGCTTTGCGCATATAGTCGCGCAGCCGGCCCAGATCACGACTGTCCCACTCGCGCAGGACCTCACCTGTTTTCGGATCAATGAAGCGGTAGACAAGTTCGCCATCAATCGGGTCCTCGCGGACCTCAAGGCGCATGCGGGCACTGTCGCCCTCACCCTGACCGTCCGGATTTGGCTGCGGATCGTTCGCGTTTCCCTCGGCGCCTGTCTGCGTGCTGCTGGTAGCGGGCAGGACTGCCTTTTCGCTGTCCACGGAAGCAGCGGGCGAAGGCGCGTAGCGGGTTGCCCCGCGGCCGATGCCTCTTGTATTTGAGATCGTGTCGACCATGTTCCGACATAACCTCCGCCCAACAGCTCCTTGACCCACCTACCACGTGCCTTGGGACGACGATGCCGTCCCTTCCGGCGAGGACGGCAAGGAGTGCACACGCACCCCTTGCCGTACTGCGTCTTACCGGAAGAGCGACAGAGCGATCTGCGGCGCCTGATTGGCGATGGACAGTGCCTGCGCACCAAGCTGCTGTTTGGTCTGCAGCGCGGTGAGCTGGGCGCTTTCCTGCGCCATGTTGGCGTCGACGAGATTGCCGATGCCGGTGTTCAAAGCGTCGGTCAGCTGCGACACGAAGGTAGCCTGCACCGAGAACTTTGCCGAACCGGCGGACAGTTTCGCCAGTGCCGCGTTGACGTTGGTCAGCGAGGTCTGGAGGGTGGCGACCATGGTCGAGGCGGCCGCCTGGGTCGAGATGTTGCCCGTCGACTTGACCGTCACGATCGAGCCGGACAGAGACATGTTCTCCGCCGAGGTCGTAACGTGGCGGGTACCATCGGACGAGGCCAGAGCCGAGATCTGACTGGTGGAACCATCAATCAGATTGAAGCCGTTGAATACCGCGTTCTTGACGATCGAGGTAATCTGATCGCGCAGAGCGACGAAGTCGGCATTCATGGCCGCGCGGCTGGCCGTATCCAGCGAAGTGTCGGAGGCAGCAAGCGCCTTCTGCTTCATCTGGATGAGCAGGTCGGAAATCGACTGTCCCGCGCTCATGGCCACATCGATCGTGGACATGCCGCGGTTGAGGCTGTCGGTCACCGCCTGATAGCCGGCGACCGCGCCACGCATGTTCTGCGCGATGGCAAAGACGGCACCGTTGTCTTTGGCATTGGCGACGGTCATGCCCGTCGCGACCGCCTGCTGGGTCTGGCTCAGCTGAGCTTCGGTTGTGTTAAGGTACTGCAACGCGATCATCGCGTTGCCATTGGTGTTCACGCTAATCATCATGGCCTCCGTTCTGGCTCGATTTGATGAGCATTTTGCTCAAAGGAACGTTTTGTCCCTGCCTTCCCGAAGGCATATCGCGTGCCAGGTGGAGATTTACGAATTGCTTACCTTCGATTTGGCGCGAGCCGGCAAAGACACGATGCGGACGAATTTTCCGGGAACCAGGATCGCCCGGCACAATCTGCCGGGCTGGCGGAATTATTTGCCGGGCAGGGCGGCAGGCTTTGCCGCGTGCAGGAAAATGGAAACCATACGCGCAAGGCACAAAAAAATGGGGCGAGCCAGGCCCGCCCCAAATGACTGACGTGCGCCGCAAAATCAGCGGAACAGCGACATGATGATCTGCGGCGACTGATTGGCGATAGAAAGAGCTTGTACGCCCAGCTGCTGCTTGGTCTGCAGCGCCGTCAGCTGTGCGCTCTCCTGAGCCATGTTGGCGTCGACGAGATTGCCGATACCGGTATTCAACGCATCGGTCAGTTTGGAAAC
>JAGWRJ010000572.1 GCA_028869725.1 Alphaproteobacteria bacterium
ATGATGCTCAGTTTTGTGCTGATCGGATGCTCGATGCTGTTGATGGCATTGATCCCGTCCTACTCCGCAATTGGTATGGCCGCCCCTGTTCTTGCGATCATCGCCCGCCTGGTTCAGGGATTTTCGGTCGGCGGAGAAATTGGCTCCAATACCGCCTTTCTAGTCGAAGCCGCCGCCCCCGAGCGACGAGGCTTCATCGCCTCATTTCAGGGGGCAACTCAGGCAGCAGCCGTTCTCGTGGGTAGCCTACTTGGCTTTGGGCTCAATGCAACCCTGCCGGCCGGACTTGCGTCCGTCTATAGCTGGCGCATCGCTCTGCTGCTTGGAGCTGCGGTCGTGCCCTACGGCCTTTGGCTGCGGCAGGACTTGCCAGAGACGCTACAGCTGTCCGCACCTACGCCGACAACCGGGAGTGCGCCGACCAGCTATATGCGCATCGTTGCGCTCGGCATCGCTGTCTTAGGTTCGGTTACCATTGCTGCCTGGGTGTCGGTATACGCAGTCACGTTTGCCCAAAACTCGTTACACATGTCGGCGCAGGCAGGATTTGCGGCGCAGCTGATGAGCGCTGCGCTATCAATACCTACCCTCATGCTGTGCGGACTGCTTTCTGACAGAATCGGACGCAAGCCGGTCTACGTGCTCGGCAATCTCATTCTTCTGGTGTCCGTTGTTCCGCTTTTTGCGTGGATCACAACCGCCCGATCTGATTTTGCGCTGATCGTCGGGATGGGGCTTCTCGGCATCACCAAATCGTTCACCCTTGGGCCGTTTACGGCCGGATTGAATGAAGTCCTGCCACGGCATGTTCGCGCCATGGTATTCGGGACAGTTTACTCGTTTGCCATCGCTGTGTTCGGCGGCAGCACCCAACTTGTAATTACCTGGCTTATTCACATCAGCGGCAGCGTCATGGCACCGGCCTGGTACTTGATGGTGGCGGTAGCGATCGGGCAGGTGGCGCTGATGCTGTTTCCGGAAACGGCCCCAATCCACTCAGATGTCGCCAAAGGCACACTGCAGCAACGGGCGTGAAGATCTGTAGAACACCGCGAACCGTCTGGATGAAGTGCTCGCTGAAGAATGATTTGAAATCGGTTCGTCGGGCCGTAGCCTACAAGGCAGGACGAGTTAGAAGAACTGCCTACCGACTACTTCACGGGGGCGCCGAGAATCATAGGAATCGATTTTCCGAAGCACATCATTGGGCTCCATGCAGCGATACGAATAGATGCTGGCAGGCTTCTCCGGACGCAAATCCGGCGGGAGCTCACAACTGTCTCTGAGGGTTCGCAGGGGTTGTGACGATCATAGGTCTGGCTGTGTCTCCGGACGGGGCTTACCCGGCCAGTTGCTGGAATCGAACCAGCGGTTCCTGGTGTGCGGCTGTCGGGGAACTGGCCCCAAACTCAATTCCTGGCGAGCGGGCGCCCTCTCATCGGACGGCGTAAGCGTCGTTCTTGGGACACCGGCGCTCATTGAGACCCTGGGCCGGGAGACTTGGTTTCCGGCTGGACAAGCGCTGTCTTTTATCCTCTAGCCCAACTTGAACAGTGGTGTGGGAACGCAGCGCGAACAACGGGTCTGAAACCCGCAGAAATGCGAGATGCTGGGTTGAGGGTCTGGCCGGTGTACTGAAAACATTTTCCAGAATTCAGCCGCAGATATTGACTTTCATTGGTGTAATTCTGGAAAATTCCGGGATGCACGTTGTCGAGAAAGTCGCGCGCGGTCACCGCTATCTTTACCTCGCCGAGAGCGTGCGCGAGGACGGGCGCGTGCGGCAACGGCTCATTCGACCGCTGGGTCGCAAGGACCACCTGCTTGCTTCCGGTCAGCTTGAGCGCCTGCTGGAATCGATTGGCCGGCATTGTGAACGGGGCATCGTGCTTTCGCAGATCGACAGCGGTGAGATACGGTCGCGCCGGATTGGTGGCCCGCTCCTGTTCGGTGGGCTGTGGAAGCGGCTTGGCATTGCCGAGGTCTTGGAGGCTGTGCTGGCGGGGCGGCAGTTCGGCTTTGCCGTCGAGCGCGCAGTATTTACCGCAACGCTACATCGGTTGTTCGTCTCGGGCTCGGACCGTGACTGTGCGGGCTGGATGACGGACTATGCCATCGAGGGCGCCGGCGAGCTGGCGCTCCACCACTTCTACCGGGCAATGGCATGGCTGGGCGAGGAGGTCGAGGCGAGCGCGCCCGGCGCACTGGCGCCTCGATGCGTGAAGGATGTGATTGAGGAAAAACTGTTCGATCGGCGCCGGGACCTGTTTACTGATCTGAGCCTCGTCTTCATGGATACGACCTCGCTCTCCTTCTATGGCAAAGGGGGCGAGACGCTGGGCCGACGCGGTCACTCCAAGGACTATCGTCCCGATCTTGCGCAGATGATCCTCGCGCTTGTCATCGACACCGAAGGACGGCCGATCTGCACCGAGATGGTTCCTGGCAATACCGCCGATGCCAGGGTGCTATTGCCGGTGGTCGATCGACTGCGGACACGCTTCGGCATTACCCGCGCCTGTGTTGTTGCCGACCGGGGCATGATCTCGGCAGCGACCATAGCCGCGCTCGAAGGCCAGGGGCTGGAGTATATCCTGGGTGCGCGCGAGCGTAGCAGCAAGATCATTCGCGACCTGGTCCTGGCGGACAGCGCGCCGATGGTCCCGCTCGTCCTGGATCGCCAGCGCGGCGAGACCCAGCTGTGGGTCAAGGAAGTTCGGATCGGCAAAGACCGCTATATCGTCAGCCGCAACGACGCCGAAGCAGAGAAGGATCGGGCCGACCGCCAGGCGATCGTCACGGGCCTCGAAGCGCAATTGAAGAAAGGCGACAAGGCCCTGGTGGGTAACTCGGCATATCGGCGTTATCTGAAGACCAGCGGCAAGAGCTTCTCGATCGATGCCGGCAAGCTCGCCGACGAAGCCCGTTTCGACGGCATAACCATACTACGCACCAATGCCAGGGTCACGCCGCTCCAGGCTGTTCTGCGCTATCGCGACCTGCTTCAGGTCGAAACCCTGTTCCGCGCCGCCAAGGCAACCTTCGACACGCGGCCCATCTTCCATTCCAGCGATGCCGCGATCCGCGGCCATGTCTTCTGTTCCTTCCTCGCGCTCACGCTCAGCAAGGAACTGCTGCGGTTGTGCCACGCCAGAGATCTCAAGCCCGAATGGCAACCGCTCCTGCGCGACCTCGATCGCCTCCAGGAAGCGACTGTCGAGAAGGATGGCAAGCGCATCACGACCAGAACCCATGTCACCGGTCAGGTCGGCTCGGTCTTCCAGGCGGCCGGCATCGCTCTCAGCAGGAGCTGGAACGAACTGCCTGCCTGATCCTCACCAAACCCCAAAAATGTAGTGCAAACACCCGGCGGAGCGCCCATATCCTATTGAGATATAACCTATTTTTAGAAGGCACTGTTCAAGTCGGGTCAAGCATCGGCTTGCCGAGATCGCCGGGAAGCGGCGGACCGAGCTTGGGTATGACCTTGGGCAATTCGGTGTAGTTGCGCGCCAGTCTCGCGAGGCCCTCTGGCCTCGCGTGCCCTGCCGTGCTGAACAGTTCTTTGCGAGGCTTCTGATCCGCAGGACGGAGGGTGACAAGCAGCGTACCGCCAATGCCGAATGCCGCGACGGCGCCGATACCGACCAGAGTCTTGCGCGACAGCCGCGTCACCGGCGGCCGATCCGCACGCAGCCGCATCTCGGTTGCCGGACGGATCGCCTCGACGGCTCCTTTCTCCGGTTGCGGTGCGTCGGTCATGACCCAGGTCCGCCATCGGTGCGCACGATACGGACGACCTGCTGGTCCTTGGCTCCGAGCCTGAGCTCGGCCGCCGCGAACAGCTGATCGACGATCATGTAGTTCTGGCGGACGCGGTAATTGACGAGCTGCCCTCCACCCTCGGCACCAATGACCCAGAGCGGCGGCATCTGGCCTTGCGCAATCCCGGTCGGAAACTCGATGAACACCTGCCGGCCGTCGTCGAAGGCGCGCAGTGGCCGCCAGGGCGGGTCATCGCCTTCGATCCGGTATCGGAATCTGAGGGCGCTGAGGTCGACACCGCTCGCGAGCGGCGCCGCCGCCTCGGCCGCAGTATTCTGCTGGTGAATGGCGATGAGCTGATCTTCGCCATAGGCCCAGGAGACCGACGCCATGTAAGTCCTGGCATCCGAGTGCAGCTCGAGATGGTAGGTGCGTCGATCGGTGTTGATGATGAGATCGGTATTGAGATTGGGCGCCGTCGGCTTCACGAGGATATGGATACGCCGGTCAGTACCAGTTCCGCTTTCGGTATCGCCGATGATCCATCGCACCGTATCCCCGGCAGCGACGGGGCCCGAACCGATCAGCTTCTCGCCCGGCTGCAGCGCGATGTCGGTGATGTCTCCGGGCGCGCAGTAAACCTGGTAGAGCGCGCCGTTCGCAAAGGGAAAGACCTGGATGGCGTTGAGATAGTCGGAACGGGTTGGCTCTACGCGCGCGACAGCATTGGCCCTGTCGATGCGCACATGCGGATTGGGCGATTCCAGTGGCAATTTCGATGTCCCCGGGAGTGCCTTGAGCTGGCCTGGGAGCGGCAACACCTTGGCAATCTCGACGATCCGTACGGCCTTTGGCGGTGCAGGTACCAGCGTGGCGCGCTTTGGTGTGTCGTCGTAGCTGATCCTGGGCGGCTTCCAAGTGGTTGCGCAGCCAGCGAGCGAGACCGACATCAGCAAGAGCATTGAGAACCGGCGCATCATTCGAACTCCTTTGACCAG